>JBBSNU010000060.1:0-13410 GCA_038260455.1 Chroococcales cyanobacterium
GTACCAGAATCCCCTTTATAACCGTGCGGCGCGTACTCAGGAAACCGCAAAAATCCCCCCGTATACTCCCCCACATTCAAGTTGAGAGTCATCGCAAATCGGCGGTGCAAAGTACCTTTGCTCGTATTGTCGCGGTGCGGCCGAAAATAACCGCCGCTGTCAGCATCGTAACAGCCCACCAAATACCGTTCAAACCTAGTAATTGTAAACTGGAAAGCTTTTTCTACTTCCGGCCGCACCCGGCGCAAAATAATCGCACTCAATCGCTGCTGCAATTCGGGGTTTTCAATAAAGAAATCCCGGCGTTTCTTGAAATTATCGTCATGAATGCCAACAGTTTTCCCGTCTATTTGCCTCATGAAGCCCGAGGGACTTCCGCCGTGAGTTTTGTACAAATCTATCAAAGCGCCGCAAGAAGCTTTGTCCAAAACGTTAGGAATTACCAAGACGGGGGCGTGCCGAGTCGCCTGTCTGGCTGGCTCGAAGGGGCGCAAAGTTTTGAGAAAATCCAATACTTGCAGCGCGTGTTGGTGGGGGTCTCCCATCGGGACAATGTTAATTACTTGAAGGTTTTCGTTGAGAACAAAAGTTTGGGGTGCATAGTGAACTCCGGCTACTCCATTTTCTTCGATATCTCGGCAAACGCGGTACTGTTGGCTGAGTTTTTTGTCGAAGTCCCAGAAAAAGATGAATGACGGAGCAATTGTTGTCCCTCTGTTTTGTTCTTGGTCTGCTGCATCAACGCTAACTCCGAACAGCGGTACTTGCAAGCTTTGGAATTCTGCTGAAAGCTCTTCAAAGCTTTTGAGGATAACTTGAATTTCTGCGAAAGCTGTGCTGGCAAAGAAAAATAGCACACTTCGCCGGCCGCCAACCGTCGAAAAATGAAATAAGGGGTTATTGGAGGCAGGAATGGAAAACCAAGGTGCGGGATCCCCTATTTGTAGTAGTGGCATATTGCTGATTCGATGTTTGAGATTTCATATTTGAGACCTTTATATTTTTAGTTTGTTCCACAAGTTGTATTTTGTGCAGTAGAACAGGTTTGTAGTGAGGACTTTAGTCCTTCTAAAATGCGGACTAAAGTCCTCACTACGAACCTAGAAAAATTATTATTTAGGAATATTATTAAATATTTAAATAGAGTTTTTTATGAGTTTTTATCTTTATTTTACTTCATTGAGTTGACTTTAAAATTATATTTTTATTTAAATATTATAATTGATGAAAATCTAGCAGTTCTCACAAAAATGAGGTATCGACCGATCGCTCCCTCAATCCTTCAATCCCCCAATCTAAAATCTCAAATCTCACCTTTTTGAGAAAGGCTATAAGTAGATGGGCATCCATAAACGCAACTTAATGTTTTGCCTTGCTGGCGCGAGAAATGTTGAGTTTCACCCACCTACTTATATTTCCCTATTTGTCGAAACTGGGAGAATTATCCGGTTGGTCTTCCGGGTATTCCACTGGTCGATACTCCACGTAGTCTGACGGCGGTGCTTCCACATCGCGGTTGCTGGGCCGAGACCTCGATCCTTCCGCAGGACGGTTTTTTTTGGTTCTCGGCGGTGTGTCGGAACTCGGGTTTTCCGAAGCGGGGGGGCGACGGTTGCGGCTGCGGGCCGATCTTTCTTCGGGGTTGTCGGAAATGTCCCAGTTGTCTGACTCTTGGGCGGGCGGGGTTTCTGGGCGGGAGGGACGTTTGCGCGAGGGTCGATCGACCATCGAGTCTGGCTTGGACGTATTAATGCTGCCGTTGCGACTCGAAGAACGACGGCGCGGCTCGTCGTCGTAGGCTTCCCGCGAAGAACGGTAGTCTTGGCTGCCCCTAATCCGGGGACGCTGCGGGTAGTCTTCCTCTGGTTCTAGCTGCTCGATTTCAGAATCGTAGCCGTCGTAAGCGTAGGCGTTGCTGACTGGTCGTTCTTCATCTACGTATTGGGCGCGACTTTTGGCTTGGGCTGTAGTTGCTCCCCGCAGCTTAATGCTTTCGGCTGCAAAAAATATTGCCGAACCGGTGAGCAAGAACTGACCGAAGGCCAGAATTGGATCGAGCCGCCATCCTTGAAATAACAGAATACCGCCACACAGCAGACCGACTGCTGCAAAAAAAATATCGTGGTCTCGGGCTAGTTTGGGACGCCACGATCGCAGAAAGTACAGTCCTGCCCCTGCTACTGCTAGGATGATCCCTAGCAGGCTGCTCCAGTTCAATCCTAAATTGACCATTAGCCTATCTCCTATGTCTTTCCTATGTTAGCGAGTTAGATTTTACATCTATCATTAAGTCTGTTATCCCGACTGTGCTTTTAAAGGGCAGCGTCCACCCAGGCTTTCAGCTTGGTTTAGAAACCTTATAGTAATGAGTTTAACGGGAAAAAACCTCAGCGAAAGCCGTCAACCGAAGGTTTTGCCTTCACAGTTGCTGGTAGCCGAGGTTTCGGAAGCGGGGAAATGCCCGACGTGTAGTCGAAAATTGACTTTCACGCCGGACTTAGAAACCCCCAGACTTTTTAGGTGCGCTTGATTTTGTCTTTTTGGCTGATGAAGATCAGAGCGATCGTTGCTGGAATCACTACTACCGCCACGCCCACCAGCAGGCTGTACAAAAAGTTCGCGAGTGAAGGAGTCATAGATTCAAGACCTTTGTTACAAGAGTTTGATTTTTATTAATTTTATCAGCACTCAGTTCTTACGGGGAAGTTCGGCAAAGGATGTTGCAATGGATGTCGGGATATCACGGATCTAGGGCAGAAGCAATATTTTTCCCCTCGCAAACTCGAACCCTCGCACCCTCAAAGTTTAGCACTCTGTCGCTTTGAAGGTATAAGACCGGAAAAAATCTGCCGTTTTTGTTCGATCGCACCTGTGAAACGGTTAAAATTATTAAAAGCTGACTTAACAAAACTTAAGATTTCGAGATAAGACCCATGACTGGTATTACCGTTGCAAGTTGGATTCTGGGCTCTGTCCTAGTGGTGATGACTTTGCTTTTTATTTTTCGCATCGTCCTGACTTGGTATCCCGAGGTGAATCTGAGCAAATTGCCGTTGAGTCTGATTGCTTGGCCGACGGAACCGTTTTTAGCCGTAACTAGAAAGATTGTACCGCCGATCGGCGGAGTGGACATTACGCCGATTATTTGGGTCGGTATCTGTAGCTTGCTGCGGGAAATGATTCTCGGTCAGCAAGGGCTACTGACGATGATGATGTAGGTGTCAGTGGGCATGGGGCATGGGGCATGGGGCATGGGGCATGGGGCATGGGGCATGGATTAGTTGCCACCAACTGCCTACTGCCTACTGCCAACTGACAACTGACTAATGACCATTTTGGTTCATGAACTGTTCGACAAAATTCGTATAAACTTCCCCGCTGAGAAACTCCGGGCTATCGAGGATTTTTTGGTGGAAGCTGAGGGTGGTAGGAACTCCGGTGATGGCGCATTCCCGCAATGCCCGTTTCATCCTGCGGATGGCTGTCGGTCGATCGCGCCCCCATACAATTACTTTACCGATTAAAGAATCGTAGTAAGCAGGTATTTCGTAATCAGTGTAAACGTGAGAGTCCATCCGCACACCGGGGCCGCCGGGAGGCAAATAACCGCTGATGATGCCGGGGTGGGGTCGGAAATTGCGATCGGGGTCTTCAGCATTGATGCGACACTCGATCGCGTGACCGCTGAGAATCACTTGATTTTGCTTGATTTGCAGTTTTTCACCTTGGGCGATGCGAATTTGTTCGGCTATCAAGTCCAGACCTGTAATCATCTCCGTGACGGGATGTTCAACTTGAATCCGGGTGTTCATTTCCATGAAATAGAACTTGCCCGATTTGTCAAGCAGAAATTCGACAGTACCCGCACCGGTGTAGTTGATGGCTTTTGCAGCGGCGACGGCCGCGTGACCCATTTGATCTCGAAGTTTCTGCGTCAGCGCGGGACTCGGCGCTTCTTCCAGGAGTTTTTGATGCCTGCGCTGAATCGAACAATCTCTCTCGCCGAGGTGGATCACGTTACCGTAGTTGTCGGCGAGGATTTGGATTTCGATGTGCCGCGGCTTTTCGATAAATTTTTCGAGGTAAACTCCGGGATTGCCGAAGGCTGCATCGGCTTCGCCTTGGGCTGCATGGAAGAGTTTGGGGAGTTCCGAGGCGTCTCTGACTAGCCTCATGCCGCGGCCTCCACCGCCGGCGGTGGCTTTGACCATCACAGGATAGCCGATGTCGCGGGCTACGATCAAAGCTTCATGTTCGTCTGCCAGCAATCCGCCGCTACCGGGAACTGTCGGAACTTTCACCCGCTGCATAGTTTCTTTCGCCGTGGATTTGTCGCCCATCGCCCGCATTGCTGCCGGAGACGGGCCGATGAAGGTAATTTGATGGTCGGCGCAGATTTCGGCAAATCGGGCGTTTTCCGCGAGGAAGCCGTACCCCGGATGAATCGCTGCGGCGTTGCGCGTCAGGGCCGCCGAGATGATGTTAGGGATGTTTAAATAACTTTTACTGCTGGTGGGGGGGCCGATGCAAACGGCTTCGTCTGCTAACTGGACGTGCAGGGCGTGTTTATCTACGGTGGAGTGAACGGCGACCGTGGCAATCCCCATTTCCTCGCAGGTGCGAAGTATGCGGAGGGCTATTTCCCCCCGATTAGCGATTAAAATTTTTGAGAACCCCATCTTCGCTGCTTAATTCACTCAATATTCTGTACAATAATCCCTTTCGGTATCTTCTGGATAATGGTTTCCCATAAATTATTAATAAAAATTTATTTTACAATTTACTGGTAGTCGTGCTATGATTTTAAATCGGCGGTGTCAAAGGGCAAGTCACAAGTTAAATGTCAGGAACCTCAACCTGTGAATCTTTAACTTGTAACCCAAAAATCCCGGAGATTGCCAGAAAGAGCGGATGTGGCGGAATTGGTATACGCGCACGCTTGAGGTGCGTGTGGCATTATGTCCTTGCGAGTTCGAGTCTCGCCATCCGCATTGAATATGTAAAACAACTGTTGACGGTTTTTGCTGTCGGCAGTTGTTTTATATTTGATGGGTGGGTGGGCAGAAACCGGGTTTTTGCGAGATACTTTGCTACAGCCTGCAGATTCGGGAAAAAACCCGGTTTCTTGGATTTTGGGAGTGGGTGAGTGGCGAGAAACCGGATTTTTGCGATCGGACTTTGCTACAGTCTGCAGATTCGGGAAAAAACCCGGTTTCTTGGATTTTGGTGCAGGAATGTCAATTAAGAGGGAGGTTGATTTTCGGAACTAGGTAAACTTGTCTGCGCGGATGATGATTCTAAAAGTTTATTTGTGAGATGGCGTTTAGTCCAAAACCAAGCAAACCATCCCAAACCTCCACCGCACAAACAACTAACTCCAATGGCAATAATGAAGGGATGAGGCGGCAGAGGATGCTGGAAAGAGGGTAGTGCCCAAGGTTTTTCGATTAAGGGGTAGCTGCTGGCTAAGATGCCGGCAAAGCCAATTCCTACACCGATGCCGGTACCGACTGCTTGAATGGTATTTTCTAATTCGCGATCGTGATTCTTTTCCCTATTTTCCTTAACATTTAACACTTCTTGCAGTTTGCCATCGAACTTGGCTTGTTCTATTTCCACCAAACCCCGCAATGTATTGATAAATTCGCCGATCAAGTCTTTACCCGGCTGGATATAACTGAGGTAGGTTTCTATTTGGTCGAGATAGCGCTTGCAGGTATTTTCGCCAAACTCTCGCCAACTGGGAATATCGCCAGGTTGCCAGAATTTTTGTAAGTAAGTTTGATAGTTGAGCTGATTGGTTTTGATTGTGGTATAATGCCCTTGCAGATTTCGCAGTTGCCGTTGATACTGCATAGATAGTTCTGGCATTGATTCCAGAAGTTTTTGCAGTTCTTCTAATGGCTTATCTTGCTTGAATTCTTTAATCTTTGCTTCTATGTCACTATATGCTTTTCTGGCTTTACTGTAACTTTCTTGCGCTTGTTGGTAAACATATTCAATTTTGTGGCGAGTCAAGAGTGAGCAAAATAAATCGTCATAAACAGAGCTTACATCTGGAGATATCCCTTGATTGTCGATCCACACTAAAATCCGATAGAGTTTTTTGGGTTGATTGGGTTGGCTAATTTCATATTCAAATAGGGGAACTTTGAGCAAGTTACCTCCTTTAGGGATTAATCCAAATGTAAAGTTAGTGTTTTTTAGCAGATTTCTCACTAATTCATCAGCTACGTTTTGACATTCTGTATCAGGTATTTCTGTTTGTCCGTAAAGCCAGATGGTTTCACCGAGAGTGTTTTCCGAACATTCTAAGAAAAGGCTGCTAGGTTCAAATAAATCGATTTCTGCTGCTGCGACATCTCGGTCATCATCGGCGGGAGATAAAGTTAGATCGAAAGCGTAGGTATCGTGCCATAGAAAGGGTTGCAGATTCCCGCTAATCGCTAATTGATTTTGGTGAATCGCAGTAAGTGCGATCGACTGTTGTTCTTTGGTTAGCCATTGATTGATTAAATTTAAGGCTTTTGTCTGATGTTTGAAAGCCTGGGATTCTTCATCAAATTTGTAGCAAACTAATTTAGATTTTAAATCTTTGAGTTCAGTGAAAGGCAGTTTTTCACTTAGTTTAATCAGATTTTCCCAAATAAAATCGGCTGTAGGTGAAACTCGATCGGGAGGTTCAGCTAAAGTCTGATTGAGATGGAAATAACAAACACTGATACTAAAATTTTTCATGGAGAAGACGGCGAATCTTGATTTGCTTCAGGAGGTTTTTCCGCAGCTATCGTCAGATTTTCTACGGTTTCTTTCAAAATTTGACTTGGCTGTCCCGGCTTAGTGGGTGATTGCCCTTTATTGGGTAATTTAACTTCCTCAAATTTCATCACCTTAGCCCTGTATTCAAACTTAATTGCTGGCTTATCTTGCAGCCAATTTTCAATAAGTTCGACATTCTTGTCATCATTGTCTGTTAATTCAGCTTTGAGAGAAACTAGGGCATATCTCAAGTTAAAATATAAATCTGATTGAATTAATTGCTGGAAAATTTTTATTTTGTTGCTGCTATTAGTCATGTTTTGCTCTCCTTTGCCAGCCGCAGAGAAGCCGGCCCAATGATAGGGGTTTTGATAGATTTTAGCACAGACTCCTTGAGTTGCTTTGTCCTCTTCCAAGCAGTATTGTAAGGTTCCTCGCCAGTCAGTGTCTAGGAGGTGACATTGGTTTGTCCAGTCGAGGAAGCCTTGGATGTCGGTGTCTCGCATCCAGATTTGGGCTTGGCTTAATGCTAGGGCGAATTTACCGGGTTGGTGGTAGAGGTTTTCGTAGGTTTTGATCAGTAAAATTGCTGTAGAAAGGGCGTTTACTGACCACAGGCTGACGTATAAACTGGGACTACCAGCTAGTAGGAAACCGCTGGTGAGGCTGATGTATTCGTCGGTGTTGTCGAGTTGGACTTGTCCGGTTTCGCAGGCGGAAAGGGTGACTAGACTGCATTCGCTGAGGTTGAAATAGCGGATGATTTCTTCTAGGGTGAGAGTACCATCATATAGTTGTAAGCCAGATTTTAGCGGTTCGTTGGGGTCGAAGGAACCGTGACAGGAAAAGAACAGATGATGGCTGTCGGCGACTTTTTCGGCTATTTCTAATTTTGACTCTGATTGTTTGCCTTTTTTGGCATCTTGTTTAGCAAAAATTTCTGGGCTGGGGAAAATGTTTTTGATGCTTTGTACTTCCATTTCCGCAGCCGTTAAGTCATTTGTGGGGTTTTGAATGGCGAATAACTTATCGAATTTACCGCGTTTGTATTTTTGGACTTGGTGCAATAGCTGACAACTTGGCGCGTAGGAAACTCCATTATCGAAGCAGTCAACGAGACAGGGATTCAGGGGGCAATTTTGGTTGTTCGGGTGAAAGCGCTGCCAATTTTCCCTACTCACCGGGAGGGCGTGGAGAGGGAACAGGTGCAAGTAGCGGTGGGGAATAAGGATTAGTTTATCGCAGGTTTCGGGGATGTTTTTAACTATTTCATTAATGTGGAGAATTTGGGCTAGGTTTGCTAGTTTGGTTTCTAGGCTATTTTGCCATTCTTGACGGTTATTGTCATAATTGTCTAAATATTCATTTCCCCAATCAATTAGTTTTTCTAAATCTTGCGGTGATGATTGCCAAAATTCGCTCCCCCCTGCCCCCCTTAATAAAGGGGGTTCTGAATTTCGATCGGGTTCGCTGTGAGATAACTGTGTAACTTCTAATTGATTCTCTCCGATTTTAAAGGGGGATTCCGATCTCTCTTGCTCCCCCCTTATTAAGGGGGGCTGGGGGGGATCGTTCGCGATGAGGAAAGCACAAAAACTCTGGCGCAAAATGTACCATTCTACAATGGCTGTTTTTTCATCGGCTAACTTCTGAATTTCACCAAATTTGAGAGGTGTATAGGGATATTTTGCAGCTAAATCTTGGCGCAGTTGGTTGATGAAGTCATAATTTTTTTCTTCAGCTTGTTTTAACCGTTGATTTTCTTCGGCAATTCTCAGTCTTAACTGTTGCAACTCTTGGCGCACTTGGGGGGTAGTTTCTCCTTGGGGATACAAATCTTTCACCGATAGCAACTCAATTAAGTTTTGCCCCTTGGAACCTTCGGCATATTCCACAGCTTCGGTGTAGCGTTGCAGTTGGATGCAAACTTCTACCATGCCCAGATAAAGTTTATTCCATTCTTCGGCTAATTTCTGTTTGGTTTCATCCCCAGATTGAATCTCGCCCCGTAAAATTTCTACTGTTTCAATCGCTGGGGCATAGGTATCATAAGCGAGTTGCCATTGCTGGTTACTTCGGTAAAACTTACCTAAGTTAGATAAAGTCTCTGTATGTTCTTGTGGGAAAGCCTCGCGAGTTCTAATAGTTAAAGCATTGTGGTAACACTTTTTCGCCTGTTCGATATTCTCTGCTTTCTCTCCCCTGATTCTGTCACTGTAGGCATTTGCCAGATTATTTTGCGTCATAGCCCAATCTGGGGGAAAGGCATCGCGGGTGCGGACGGATAATGCAGCAGTGTATGATGCGATCGCCAGTTCTATATTCTGAGCTTTCTCTCCCCTGATTCTTTTACTGTAGGCTGCTGCCAGATTATGTTGAGTCATAGCCCAATATTCGGGAAAGGCATCGCGGGTGTAGACGGTTAATGCAGCAGTGTATGATGTGATCGCCAGTTCTATATTCTCTGCTTTCTCTCCCCTGATTCTGTGACTGTAGGCATTTGCCAGATTATTTTGCGTCATCGCCCAATATTCGGGAAAGGCCTCGCGGGTGTAGACGGTTAATGCAGCAGTATAATATGCGATCGCAACTTCGATATTCTGAGCTTTCTCTCCCCTGATTCTGTTACTGTAGGCTTCTCCCAGATTATTTTGCGTCGCCGCCCAATATTCGGGAAAGGCATCGCGGGTGTAGACGGTTAATGCAGCAGTATAATATGCGATCGCAACTTCGATATTCTCTGCTTTCTCTCCCCTGATTCTGTTACTGTAGGCAGAAGCCAGATTATTTTGCGTCCTTGCCCAATTTTCGGGAAAATCATCGCGGGTGTAGAGGGATAATGCAGCAGTGTAAGATGCGATCGCAACTTCGATATTCTCTGCTTTCTCTCCCCTGATTCTGTAAGTGTAGGCAGAAGCCAGATTATTTTGCGCCATAGCCCAATCTTCGGGAAAGGCCTCGCGGGTGTAGACGGTTAATGCAGCAGTGCAAGATGCGATCGCCAGTTCGATATTCTGAGCTTTCTCTCCCCTGATTCTGTAAGTGTAGGCAATTGCCAGATTATTTTGCGTCTGGGCCCAATCTTGGGGAAAAGCATCGCGGGTGCGGACTGTTAATGCAGCAGTGCAAGATGCGATCGCCAGTTCGATATTCTGAGCTTTCTCTCCCCTGATTCTGTTACTGTAGGCAATTGACAGATTATTTTGCGTCCTTGCCCAATTTTCGCTTCCCGGTTCCGAATTCTTTAAAAGTATTTGATAACCAGTAATGGCAATTTCAAGATTATTCGCTCTTTTCCCCAGCGGAAAGTGACTAATATCAATAATCAAGTTTTCTATGTGACCGAGAATAGATTCAATTGCTTCGGGATGTTTGGCAATTAAATTCTGGGCCTCTTGCTGTAAAATCTCGGCAAAACGGTCATTGAGGAGATGTTGCCGCCGGGTTAGCATGGGGTAAATTACTGTAACATCGCTCTTGCTATCTTGTTCTGCTTGCAATAAGTCTCGGATAAACTTTACATACTCTTGGGGATTTTCACCTTCAGAGTTATCGCTATCTCCGTCATCGTTCATCCCCAAGAATTGCCCTAGCTGACTGGCCAAATTCCGTAAAAAATTAGCGTGATTTACCTGTCCTTCCTCTGCCAAGTTTTCTGCTACTACCTCGCAAACTTGCAGAAACCCCGAATCTACCAATTCTAAGTTAGCCTGTAAAATCTGCTGTTTCTCACCGTTGGGGCAATTCAGGAGTGTCTCAATCAATTGCAGATAAGCTTGGGCGCGGGTTTCTTCCATTGTGGGGAGTTGTCAGTAACACCTATGTTTATTTTACCATGATTCGATGGGTGGTCAGAAACCGGGTTTTTTCGAGAATACTTTGTTACAGGCGAAGAGATGGGAAAAAACCCGGTTTCTTTGATTGTGCGCGGGCGGTCATAAACCGGGTTTTTGCGAGAATATTTCGTGACAGGCGAAGAGAGATCGATCGCCAATGCTTCCATTTTGCTGTTAGGCTTTCGATCGCATTTTTGTTTCACTAGCGCCTGCTCGTACCATAATTGTCCGAACAAGAGAACCAAATATTCTCCACCCGACAAGACTTAGGCTGGCGTGCCGTGTTGCTAACAGCAAATCATCAAGGCGTATCTGTATAACCCCATCAAATACTACAGCATTGCCCACTACATTGCGAGAGTCCCCTGGTAATGGTGGAAGATACATTCGCTTAGTGGATTTAAACTTTAGCATTTCACCAAGGAGTTGCTTTGCTTGAGGATCGTCAGAAAAAATTGGTTGCAATCGCAGCAGTGAGGCATAATCGCGGCGGCCCTGAACAAGGTCACAGGTTGAGCTTGCAATAGCAAACTTCATGTTAGTAATACGTTCTCCCAAAAAGTAGCCAGCGTCACTATTAACAATATCTCCCTGCAAAAGGGCGAAGGCATCTTCATCATCCCGAATCAGACCTCTTGCTAACATATCCCGATACTCAATTGGCTGACGCACCAGCGCTCCCTCTGCTCCGAAAACTTTCTGACGGTCTTTTGTCTTACCAAGTCGATCGGCAAAGTCCTGAATAATTGTGAGAACTCGATCGTCGTGAGAAAGTTCGCGTAGCTGATTTTCAAGAGTTTCCAGATTGTTAGGCTGATTATTTGCTACAGCCATCACGATCGATCTATCCTATTGTCGATCGCACTTTCAGATTGCAAAGGACGCTCAATTTCATCAGGATCGAGGATCACTTCATCATCCTCATCCAAGTCGAAATTCTCTGGAACTAATCCATCGAAGCTATTGCGGGTAGGAAGCTCAGGCAAATCTCCCAGCATAGCAACTGCTTCAGCAAGTAGATTAAGATTCTCTGGATCGGGGTGTTTTTGTGCCGCACGCACAGCCAAGATGACGACACGCAATCCTCCCCTTAGCCGATCGACATCACGGGCTAGTCCATACATTGCTTGAAAGTCACGTTCCTCAATAATGCGGTACTGTCCTGTTTTTGTCTGGAGAGTAGCAATGACACCATTGGCGATCGAACTGAGTGCTTCTGCGCCCTGCAAACGAAACTTCTCAAACGATGTCCAATTTGCACCGCTTCGCAACCTAAATTTTTTATTTGTAATCTGCATAGTTTCACCTCTTTACTATATCCTAACGTAAACCCAACGAAAAAACAACGGCTATTGATTTTGATGGGTGGGTGGCCAGAAACCGGGTTTTTGCGACAGACTTCATTACTGTCGGTAAAAATCGCAAAAACCCGGTTTCTTTGGTAATAGTTGCTATACTATAGACACTCTGTATATACATTCTCAAAAGAAGGGTGAAGTCCTCAGAGTGATATCATTAGCTAGAGGATTAGGCTATGGTTGGGACTATCGCCAAATGGGGAAACAGTCTTGCTGTTCGGATTCCACAGCATTTAGCTCAAGAGATTAACTTAGCAGAAGGTTGCCAGGTGCAGCTTGTGTTGATAGATGGTAAGCTGACGATTCAGCCGATAAATCGTCGGCGTTATTCGCTTGAAGAGTTAGTTGAGGCGATTACCCCAGAAAATATTCATAATGAGATTGATAGTGGAGTTGCTGTGGGTAATGAAGTAACGAATTGATCTTGTTCAGAAAGTTCGCCAGCAGTCGTAGATGAGCAAACCCGATTTTCTGAGCAAGATAGTACCATAAATCCTTCTCTATTATTGTCCCATTTTAAGTTGTTTTTAATCTGAGAGATGCACTCATTTACATTCTGTTCGTACAAACTATCTATGCGATCGCAGTGCCATTCAAATACCACAACCCATTGAGGTTGCTCAGTCAAAATCAACTTGAGGAATTTATCAAAACTTTTACCTTCCCAATCTATCTCTGAGCCATTAACCTCGGATTCTAACAAGTCTAATCCTTTCCCTTGCACTGAAAAATTCAGCCATTTCATATTTTCATAAGCCGAAGGTAAACGCTTGATTATATGGGGTGGAATTTCTCGCTCTACTAATTTTATATATTTGCCCCACAGGTAATATTTTTCTCCTTGCGGATATTCAACACCGCCCCAAGTAAAAGTTTCCTGATGGCATTCTAAATACTCAAGAGTCTGTCTTGTAGAAAGCAATATTTCAAAACAGGCATCCATAATTTCTCCTTTAGTTAATCAACATCTCTGGGATACCACCAAAATTTTTGCAATCCACATTCCCATCTTTTTTGTTCCCAATTGTAGCGGAATTCGTGGATATGGGGGTTGGGGTGATCTGATGGTCGATCGTGGTGTGTCCAATCCACTCTACCCCAAGGCACATCATAGCCATTAGCTTTTGGCCAAGTTGACGAGGGAAAGGTTGCTGACTGGCGGTAAAAAATGCGATCGCTTCCTTCTCTTCTTCCAAGTGTTGTATGGGGTCGTCCTTCTGCTAGCGGATCTGGTAAGGGGATGTCTTCTCCATGTATTGTTTGTTGTGTTAGAGAGAATTCTGGTATATAATACTCGCTGTTTGTTGACAGAATTTTCGGGTCTTCTGGGTTTGAGGTGATAATAAAAACTAATTAGAAAAGCAAGCTAATAGTCGAGCTCGAAAATTGTCGAAATTAACAAATCCATAGGCTTGACGCTTAATCACTTTGAGGCGATTGTTGATTCCCTCCATCAC
>JBBSNU010000061.1:0-12996 GCA_038260455.1 Chroococcales cyanobacterium
GGCTCGAATCAACAAATCGAGCAAAAACGAAACAAGTTCCCCTTTCAAATAATAAGAAATCTGCGAATTGTCGCTGTTAGCATCCCGGCGATAAAGTTTAATCCAAGCATCCCAACTCGACTCGCTCGCCGGCTGCACCTTTCGCCCCGGAGTCGCCTGCAACCGAGTGATTTCCTTCGCCAAATTTTGAAAAAAACCTTTCACATTGTAGATACCAGAGCGAAAAGGAATCACCAAATCGTAATAACTGGTCGTGCCTTCGGAAAACCATAAAGAAGGAGTATAGTTCTCGTTTTCGTAGTCAAATACTTCGAGAGCTTTCGGTCGAATGCGCTTGACATTCCAGAGGTGAAAAAATTCGTGAGCCACCAACTGAATAAAGCGTTCGTACTTTTCCTTAGCCCGAAAACCAAAACGCGGATAGTTGAGAGTGCAGCTTTCTTTGTGTTCCAAACCGCCAAAACCCGCTCCAGATAAATGCAGCAAAAACACGTAGCCTTCGTAGGGCAAACCGCCGAACATTTCGGCTTCAACTTCAATGATTTTCTGGATATCTCGAATCGTCCGGTTTGGTTCTAAATTGCCTTTTCCCCAAACGACTAACTGGTGGGGTTTTCCCATCACTTCAAAATCGTAAGCTTCGTGACAGCCAATCTCAAAAGGACTATCGACCAGAGTATCAAAATCCGCAGCAGCGAAAGTAAGATTCTGGCCGGGAACGGGCGGCAAAGTTGTTATTGTGCGCCATTTGGGATGCGGCGGCACAACTGTCACGGTGTAGGTGTTGCGCTCAAAACCGGGCAAGAAAAAGCACAAAGCTGCTGGATTGAAATAACCGTGAGTCGAGTCTAAATGATTGGTTCGCACGGTCAGTTCGTTGGCAAAAATGCGGTAGCAAATCGTGACATCTGACACTGCATTTGTCTCGATTTGCCAGTGATTTTTGCTAATTTTGCGCCAAGCTAAAGATCGATCGCCCGATCGCGAGCTAAAATCTTGCAGGTGGCGGGCGTACTCTCGAACCAAGTAAGAACCGGGAGTCCAGACAGGCATTTTTAAATCTAGCACCTGCTTTGACCAACCTTGCACCCGCAAAGTCACTTCAAACAGGTGGGATTCTGGATTGGGCATTGCTACCCAATATTGAATTGTCGGTGCTGTTCGTTGCCCGATCGGGTTGCCGACAGCCGGCGAGAGATCCAAAGAAGTAACATCAGTCATTGACTTGCCAAATTAATCAAGTGCTTGAGGTTGATCAAATGGATAGTTTGGCGCTCTGGATCGATTTTGAGCCAGCCTTTACTATCGAGTTTTTCCATAATTTTGCTGGTTTCATCTAAGGTGATATCTGTCACATCAGCTAAGTCTTGATAAGGGATGTTGAAGATATCTTTGCCTTCAGCATTTTTTTGACCGTAGTTTTCTGCCAGCTCGACTAAGGTATTTGCTAGTTTAACGGCAGGCTGGCGGTTGCGGAGTTGAGAGTGCAGATTGGTTTGGCGGAGCCGCCGCACCATCAATTGCAGCATCCGGTGGTGCAATTGCGGATCTTTAAACAGGGTTTGGATAAATCGCTGGGCCGTGACGCTGATCAGCCGCACGGGCGATAGAGCAAGTACGTCATTCGATCGCGGAGATTCGTCAAGAATCGCCATTTCGCCGAAGAAAGCACCCCGTCCTAAAATAGCCATCGATACAGCTCGATCGTTTGACAAGCGCCGGACTTTGACCCAGCCGGACACCACAAAATAAATCGCGTTGCCCCAAGAATCCTCCATCACTACAGCTCGGCCTGGGGGATACTCATGTTTGACGGCATTGGATAGCAGCCCTCCCAAGGTTTCTGGGTTAGCACCCTTAAATAGAGGGAACAGCTCACTGAAAGCTTCTGTCTTCATGCAAACTCGCGGAGGTGGGAAATATGATTAAGTGACAGCGAACAGCTAGGGAACGATCGCTCTTTGAGAAAACAAACAATCTGTTGCTGCTACACAAGATTGACACAAAACAAACGAGACGGACAGACAGGACATACAGATGAGAAACTTACTTATAATCGCTCCTGTAATTGATGATAAGGGTACAGAGCCGCGGTTCACCTAAAATTGGCAGATTCTTTAATCTTAAACGGGCTTTACAAAGGTGCCACGGCCTTTTGAATTTTGCCCAACAAAGCTTCTATGTAGTCCGGCCAGCCGATCGCGATTGACTGCGTGTGGGCTAGAGACTCCGGCTCGATCGCGTCTTTCGTCCACTTCAGCGGTTGACCTTGCAAGTCGCAGCAAACCAATCCGGCTGCTAGAGCTAGAGCCAGAGGGCCGGCGGTATCCCACACTTTAACTCTGCCGTTGAGATACAGGTACAAACCGGCTCGACCTTCTATGACTTCCATCACTTTTAAGCCAAAGCTGCCTAGCGAGTAAAATTCTACTCCTGGGATGCTTTGGGCGATCGTCCGGGCGTAGTTTTTCTGGTCTTTGTCTCCGAGAATAATTTTACAATTGTTCGCTGTCGGAGCCGGGGGTTGGCACGGGGCGATCGGCTGCGGCGCTTCGGCTCCGACACTTTGGAACAATCCCCAATCTTTGCCCCCAAAGTACATTTGGTCAAAAGCCGGGGCATAGATCCAACCAGCCACCGGTTCGCCATCGAGCAGCAGCCCCACCATCACAGCGTAGTGCGGTTTTCCTTGAATAAATCCCTCCGTCCCGTCGATCGGATCGATGCACCACAGCCGCTGGTAATTGCCCTGGTAAGCTGCTATAGAGGCGCTGTTTTCCTCCGCGATCGTGCCGTCTTCAGGAAACAAAGCGTTAAATGCTGCCGATAATTGTCCGTCTAAGTAGCGATCGATACTCGTCACGTAGTCGTCCGGGCCTTTCTCGCAAACTTCAAAAGGTTGCGCTGCCAGCTTGTAAGCTTCCTGACCGCACTCGCGCATGGTGTAGCGAATTTTTTGGTCTTGTTCTGGAGAAATATACATGAGGTTAAAAATAAATGTTTTAGTAACTTCAGGATAAAAGCTTAAGTCATTTGAATAGATCGATCGACCTCTGTCACCGTTTTTGACTCCTACAGGATTTGGGCCCTGGTGTCCTTGAAACCCGGTTTGCTAACCCAAGCGGGCGGTTGCGAGAAAGGGCCCACACAGGATTCGCTGAGTTCAAAAATTTTTAGACTCTAGGGAGAGCCCCCAGATTCATCGGTAGGGTCAAATCTAAAATGGACTGATCGATCGCACCAGCATTTTCAACAGCAAAGGATAGAATCTTCTGAGATTAGATTAATTCGTGCCAGCACCAGCATTATAAGGAGAATATTTTGAAATATCATTTGGCGTTAGGTCGCAAAATAGACCTCGATGGCATTGACCGCGATGCCAAACTCGGAAAATGCCCCAGACACGTCCTGCGGGCTCTGAGAGACCGCTTAAATGCCACCGTCCACTACCCGGACGGCGAAGCGATATCCTCGCTCGACAAACTGCGATCGAAAATTTCTTCTAAACCCGAACATTGGGCCGCGGCGCGCAAATTGTCGGAGCAAGTCAGCAGCGACGACGTGATATTTTGTACTGGCGAGGACATTGGGATTCCAGTGGCGGCGCTGTGTGGCGCTAAACCAGATCGCCCCAAAATAGTTGTATATTTCCACAATATCGATCGGCTGCGCGGCCGAGTCGCCCTAAAACTCTTCGGTTTAGCCGACAAAATTGATTTGTTCACCGCCTGCGCCAGCCCTCAAACAAACTTTGTCCGCAGCTATTTAAACATACCCGAATCCCGCATTTTAGTGCTGCTAGAACAGACAGACACCCAGTTTTTCACACCAGGGCCCGTTTCTGCCGATAAAAAGCGGCAGACAGTTGTTAGCGTCGGACTAGAAAAGCGCGACTACCGAGTTCTAGCAGAAGCAACTGCTGACTTAGATGTTGACGTAAAAATTAGTGGCTTTTCTAAAGATGCCAAAGCTTTATCGCAAGCTTTCCCCGATACTATGCCCGAAAATATGTCCCGCAAATTCTACGAATGGCCGGACTTAGTGCAGCTTTACCGCGATGCAGACGTAGTTGCAGTTTGTTTGACAGACAATAAATATGCTGCAGGAGTGCAGGGTTTGATGGAACCAATGGCTTGCAAGCGGCCGGTCGCCATTACTCGCACCCAAGGTATGGTAGATTATTTAGCGCCAGATATTGCTAAAGTTGTAGAGGTGGGAGATGCAGCAGCTTTGCGCGAGGCGATCGTCTATTTGCTAAAAAATCCTCAAGAAGCACAAGCTCAAGCGCAGCGCGGCTACGAAATGATTGTCAACCACCACAACAGCGAACATTATGTCGATGTTTTAGTCGAGAAATTGCGATCGTTTCAATAATATCATTTCCGGTCGATTACCACAAAAACGGTTCGTAGTGCGGACTTCAGTCCGCTCATTATTGCAGACTAAAGTCCGCACTACGAACCAATTTTATAGCGGTCTATCGATCGGACATGATATAAAACCCTAGGGGTGCTTGTAGCGCACCACAAATCACGTCACCGCGTCGCGCAATCCCCACCATAAATCTGACACGCGAATCATCAGTAAGGTGCGCGTTGCACACCCTACAATCCTTTAAAAAACCCGCACAAAACTATTAAGACTCCCGTCCGCTAGCCCACTTATCCCGCCATTTCACAGTTCCCTCACTAGCCAAAACCCAGCGGCGACAAACCAGATTTTCTCGCAGCGGCGACTCTCCTTCCCGCAGCAAAACATACTTGTAAGTAATCAACTTCCCCGCACTTTCATCAAACGGAATCTCCCCAAACCAAGTATTAGTATTAATGTATTCCAGCGGGTAAGCTTTGCTAATATCCCAATTACCCAATTCAGGACAATCTCCAATCACCGCCACCCTTTCCCCAGGCTGAGTTTCAACGCTGTTAAGCTGCGCCCGCACAATGGTTTTTGCCTTAATTCGCTCTCCCACATGACTGAAAATAATTACTTCCCGCGCGCCCAACTCTAAATCCTGCAACATCCCATCTTTCACTTCAAACTTGCGGCGCGACAAAACATCCGTATGTTCTCCATCAGGCAATTCAGTATCAACAGATTCGATGATGACAGAATCACCTCGATTCATCGCTACAAATACTAATGAATCTCGATAGCGCCGCACGTAACAATAGACATCAGCAGTAAGATACTTTTGCCACTGACTGCCCATAGAAATCGCTGGATTCAACCGCCGCAATCCTGATAGCAACCGCAAATCTCGGTAAATCGGCGAATCAGTATCCCACTTGTCCATCATCGGGCGGTTGTAAGGATCGTTGCCGCCGTTTGTATCGTCGTGCAGGTACTGTTCTGTACCGTAATAAATGCAGGGAATCCCGCGATTTGTCATAATCAAATTAACAGCCAACTTCAATATTTCTGGATCGGGATTCAGCGATTGAAACCGGGGCATATCGTGGTTGTCAATAAAAGTAATCAACTCAGTAGCCCCGTAGTAGCGGCTATCTAAATCGAGCACATCTTGGATTAAATGAAATCCACCTTCAGCGCCCTGGGCCAGCGCCTCCCGAATTGCCACGCACAAACCGAAATCTAAAATACTCATTCCCGACTCGTTAGCAAATTCGATAGATTGATCGTTTCTCGGATCGCTATAAATCCACTCGCCAAAGATGAAAACATCCGGTCTGTGCGTTGTAATATCAGCGTTAAATTCCTGCCAAAACCAGATCGGCATATGCTTGACAGTATCGACTCGCAAAGCATCAACACCCCGGTCGAGCCATTGTTTGATTGCTGATTTGATATAGTTGCGGTATTCGGGATTGTTTTCATTAAAAGTAGCTAAACCGGAAAGTTCGCAGTTTTGTACTTGCCATTCATCTTCCCAATTTTTGACTGCGCCGTAGTGGTGATACCAGTTATTTTTATCATCATTAAAATCAGCTATTTTTACACCATCGTCGTAAAGTTCGCCTTTTTTACCGCTAAAATCAGGGTTGCTGTGGTTGCAGACAATATCCAGTATAAACTTCATTTTTCGCTTGTGCAATTCAGCAATCAATTTATCAAATAGGGTATCTTGAATTTCTTGAGTTTGGTTGAGAGATGGATTTTCATCTTTACCAATAAACCGCGAATTTATCCGTTTAAAATCTTTAATCCAGTAGCCGTGAATCGCCGCCTGTTCGATAAATAAGGCTTCTACTTGCTCGAATAAAGGAGTCAGCCAAACTGCGGTAACACCCATATCTTTTAAGTAGTCGAGTTTGTCGATAACTCCCTGCAAGTCGCCGCCCCAATATTTACCCCAATCTTTGCCTTCTGGATCGTAAAGTTCAGGGTTTGGGCCTTCGTTATTTGCAGGGTCGCCGTCGTGGAAGCGATCGACTACAATGAAATAAATTGTTTCTTGGCGGAATTCAATATCTCTGGTGTATAGAAATTCTAAATCGAGTTCGCTTTCTGGTTGAACTTCTGCTACCAGAGAGTCAATTTTTTCTGCGGGCTTGGTAGTTTCGTATTGAGAGGAAGTTTGAGTGGGAGTGACTGGTGTCATGAGAGGTATTTTTTGATGTAGTAAGATTGATCAGTTATTCGGAGTTAGAGTCGGAGATAGCTTTCCTCTCTGACTGACTTTTGGGAGCATCTCAGTTTTGCATTTTTAGTGCGAGCGTCCCCGCTCGCGAGCTATACGAGACTCGCGAGCGGGGACGATCGCACTAAAAGAAAAAATGCTTTTTGCAAAAATGAGATGCTCCCTGACTTTTAAAGCATCATAAAGAATTTACTGGTTTAATAAAATCTTCCTTTAGACAGATACGGGAGTCGTCTGCAGGTTAGTAGTGAGGACTTCAGTCCTCTCTCGCTTGATGAGGACTTCAGTCCTTCCCTTCTATTCCTCCCGCAAATTTTGGATATCTTCAACATTAAAACCGATAGTTTGACTAATAGTTTGATTGTCAAGGAAATTGAGAAGTTGTCTGGCAATTTCCAGAGCCTTTTCTCTCATACCTTGCTCGATTCCCCGTACAAGTCCTTCTTCTCTTCCTTTCGCGAGTCCTTATTCAATACCCTTGAGAAGTACCCCTTGCCGATCCTGAATATACCTCTCGCGACTTTCTAAATCTTTCAAATCTTCCGCATTCAAGTTAGTTTCATCAGCAATAGCAAAAGCTTGCTGTATTTCTGATCTCAGATCAATGAGGTATGCTGAGGTATTCTGAAACTCTGCATTATCAATGCTTTTGAGGTCTAAATTGATAGATCGCCTTTTTGAAAAAGGCTATATATGTTTGTACTAAGGACTTCTGTCCTTTGTTGCAGATTTGGATTAAATGCGGACTAAAGTCCTCACTACAAACCTTTTTTCTTAATTAATTTTAATTTTTTTCTCGCAATTACAAGCAATTAACGAACTACAGCCACTTCCTCAACTTCCACTTCAGAATGCTCGATGCGGAACACATTTGCGTTGAGATTAGCGACAATTTGTTTCCCCTGCTGCGTCAGTTCCAAATAGCCGATCGCATCTTTGACATACCGATACACCACATTCCAGTAAAACTTAGGATACCCGTCCCGCAAATCCCCCGGATTGCGATATCCCAACACCTGATTTTGACCAGTCTCCTCAAACTCGTAAAACAGCGCAGCAACCTTTTGTAAATATCGCGGATCGCTCAACTGACCGATTAAATCCGCCGCCCGCACCAAACCAGGATAATTCGCAGTATTTTGATGATCTTCGCCTGCTGGAACCGGGAAACGAGTTAACTCAATATTCCGCTTAACTTCCTCGGCATCAATCAGTCTGTGACCTCCAAAACGCTCTTCAACAAACATTTTTCCGCGATCGACATGATAAGGGGTCAAACTCGCATCCGTCGCCCCCCGAGGTAGTGTTAATTTCAAGTCACCTATTCCCGTCGCATAAAGTGCCATATCTGTTCTATCTTGCCGACAAACGCCCTTGACGTACCCGATATCGTGGCACAGCAAAGCAATGTGGAAATGCAGCCAATGTTCGCAGGAAACACCACCCTCGCGGATGTGCTTCCCGCGCAGAATTTCTTGTCCCACCAAGGTCACTAAAATAGTGTGTTCTACATTGTGGTAAAGAGCGTCGCTATTGGCAATATTTTCCAAAGCCATATCGGCTACCCAAGCAATAATTTCGCCATAGTCAGATTTGAACGCGCCGTAGGTGTGGCGGTAGCCTTCAATTAGCCGATTTATAAAAGCGTTAATCAGCAGTTCAGTAGCGTTAAACATATTCACTTACCTTAGCTAAAGTAGCTTTTAAAATTGTTTTGAGAGTTATTGTTGTTGCTGCTACCGCTGGATGTTGTACAAGTTCTCAAAAGTAATGCTACAAAAGAATTATTGTTTTTCAACTTTGTTTGTCTGGTGCGTCGCTAGCTCGAAACAGCCGATCGCACTTGAGGATTTTTCATTGCGACGCACCCTAGAACTACTGCTGCATGAATGCCTAAAAATTTGTATTATTTTTTACTTAACTGCCACGATGAATGCCCGCTCCTACTAGAGGCATTCACTAATATTATCAAAAATAATGGCTTAAATTCGCGATCGAATAACTAGCAGAGCAATGCACCCGGTAAATAATCGATCTCGACGGGCGATCGAGGTATGACACCCCTCAATCAGCAGTAGGGCGTTACATCTTCCCCGCATACGTCAGCCAAAAACGAGAGCGATCGAAAACGCAACCCCACTAATTCTTCATATACCGGATTGAGCTTGCACATCGGGGGTATGTGGAAAAGATGGTGTCCGCATAGCTTGATATCTCTCTCAAAAGGACACTGTGCTGGTATAAGTTGGCACAACCAGCGAGCTACTTGCCGATCGCCCACTGCAATGCCATCCAGCCACTTTCGCACTGGTTGCACGAAGTGGTTGCCAAAAGTTAAGTATTGACACCGATTTTTAGGAAAAATACTTGTAGTCGAATTCATGATTGACCTCAGTAGTTATTACCAACAAAAAGCTCTGAATCACTCTTCTCAATCATCAATCAAACCCGCCGTTACGACAGTGACGTGAATAAGTTTTTCGTGTGATACTAAACACCCTCAAATGTGATATATTAAGTTCACAGTGGTGATTGTAAGTCCGCAAAAATGTGAGACAGATCACCTGGTGTACTCCCTAGGTCATGTATCATAAGATAGAGCAAAAAAATTATGATAATTTCTAACTCCCTGCATCTGCCTTACCCTACTACTTACCTGCGAGACATTACCCGATCGATTTACTAACTGAAAGTTTCAGGCAATGATTAGACAAAAAGATAAATATGCCGACCTTTCTCAACGCCCCCACACAGATACCGTGCTGGAAAAACTCCCTGTAGAAGTTAAAGCTTGGGCCGAAAGTTTGCCTTGGAACCAACGGCGCTACGTCTTGTCCCTTTCCTACATATTGTGCGCCTCTACTCCCGACTTGCAAGCAGAATTTTTAGATGACTACACAGCCGACGGCTTAGTCTCAAAAATGTTTGAAGATGTAGATACTCTCCACCGAGTTAAAGAGTATTTAATCAGATTTCAAGTCAAAAAAGAATTGAACGAATCTGATTTGAGAAGCTACATCAAACAATTTTACATCCACTCAGCTCAACAAGCGCGCCGGGAAACAGACCAATATTTAGAATCCGCGCTCCGCTTTGTCTTGAGTACAGAAGAACGCAATAATGTTTTTAACTACATTTTGGGTTTTGAGTTTATTAAAATTGTGTTTCAAATGAGCTGGTTGCAACATGAAAGATTAGCCAGACTGCAAAAAAGTCAGTCGCAGTTTATTGAAAGTTACATCAAGCCGATTCAACACGCCCACAGAATTAATGGCATAATTGTACCGAAAGATGAGAGAATATTTTTTGCCAGACGCACATATTACGTTCAACAGCCTAACATTTCTTACAGAAAACTCATTGAGTTAGTCATGGCCAGTTTTACTACAGAAATGGTGACTCAATGCGGATTTTCGATCAGCCGCCACTCTCAAGCTTTCCAGTTTGACTGCGATTACATTTACGATCCAGAACCGGAAGAAGAAAGATTTCCTACTGACTTACAATTTATTCATTAGTAAACTAAAGAGGGCAACCACGGGGGGTTGCCCCTACAAGAATTACACTGATGAACGGACTGTTATAGTCTGGATAATGATTTAGGATTGCTATATAACAATACTTCGGACATTTTTAGATATAGTCGAGTCTCCGAAACCCTTGCTGGCTATATTCTGGACTATTTTTTAAAGGTTTAAGTTCAGCGCTAAGTTTCAGAAAATGCGTAAAAAATGGCAGGGCTTCCTCCGTAAGGCTTACAGGGCCGTTAAAAAACTGTCCGAAGTATTGTCAGGTAACTCAGACAGGAAGTTATATCCTATTAATCCTTCCAAGTAATCAATACTCACGCGCCAATCTCGCCAATTATTCCAGTTCGTGATTTCGCGATTGGTTTCTCCTGGCAGGGGGGAGTCTCTTGGAGTAACCAGAGATGCTCGATATTAGGATCTTTAGTTAAACCACCCCCAAGAACAGAATAAAACCAACCAGTACCAATACCCTTCCTTTTAGTCAAAAAATGAGGTATTATTAACAGCATAGAGTGATTCTAAACTAAGGACAAAAGTTATGGATGTTGAAGAATTTCTCAAAAATTATGCTACGGGAGATAGAGATTTCCGTGGTATTAATTTGAACAATGCAAACTTGAATGGTGCAGACCTTAGTGGCATCATATTGAATGATGCTGAACTTAATAATGCAAGTTTAAATGGTGCTAAACTAAGTGGTGCTATGTTGAATGGGGCAAAATTTAGTGATGCCAGTTTAAATGGTGTTGACCTCAGCAATGCCACGTTAAATGGTACTAACTTCAGGCAAGCAAATCTGTCTGGTGCGTACTTCAGTGGTGTCTCCTTAGAACGTGTTAACTTAGAAAATGCCTATCTGACAGGTGTTCATCTATTTGAATGCCGTATTGATGACAGTAATTTAGCAGATGCTAATTTGAGGGGAGCCTATCTGCTACAGGTTTTAGTCACAAATACTGACTTTAGCGGAGCCGATTTCAGTGGGAGCAAACTAGAAGATGTTTCTATGGAAAATGTTAACCTGAGTAATGCTTGCCTTATAGGTGCAGAAGGGATTGTTATAGGTGGGATAATCAGTTTACGACTAGAACGGATTAATTTCAAAAATGCCACAATGCCAGATGGAACAATCTTTAGTAGGGACACGGCACTGCCGTGTCCCTACTGATGGATTTTGGGGAAATCAGATTTATGTTCGCGGTAAGGATAATGATTTAGGATTGCTATAGTCTGGATAATGATTTAGGATTGCTATATAAGTGAATATAAATAAATACGGTTTACTTAAGACGATGCAGGCGGTAAAAAATTATAAAAAATAAATACTCTTGTTTGCTTTCCTACCCTACCCTTCGGGAACCCCTACGGGGAACGGGAACGCATAAAAGCGAACGGATCGCTTCGCTAACGTTCCTCGCAATGACAATCTTAAGTGAACCGTATTGGAATATAAATAAATTAGTTACTACGACTCAACATCTCGAAGGTTTGAGTTAACGAACTGTTCATAAATTCCCAACTCCTGTTTAATTTAGGCTCTAAAACTTAATAACTTAAGGATCGAAAACTTAATAACTTAAACACCTCCTACAGTCCTCTCTCCTGTAAGTTGCCAGATTAAAGGAGGCAGAGCCTCCGGATCTGCATTACCAGGCTCTTCCTGGTAACGAGCAATCGCTTAAGTTATTAAATTGTCATTCCTAAGCACCTTTTACAGTCCTCTCTTCTGTAAGTTGCGATATCAAAGGAAGCAGAGCCTCCGGATCTGCATTACCAGGCAGAGCCTGGTAACGAGCAAATTCTAGGGAGGCTGCAGGGCGATCGCATTTTTTCAAGGATGTACTGCTATTTTTGTGTTTAAAATGCTAGGCTGTGCGAAACAATTATAAAGTTGATCTCGAACAAGCGGGGTCGATCGATGATGTATTAGGAAATTTTTCCCAAGTTTTTTCGCATCGGGTTGGAAGCTTCGGCGCGGTCTGAAATTGACATAAAGCACTCTCAAGTTTATGAATAACCATCCTCTTCTACAAGTCCAGAAAATTAGAGCAATTGGATTGACTGTCACAAATGCCGATCGCTCCCAGGATTTTTATACCAAAGCGCTATCATTTAAATTTGTTTCGGATATTACGGTTGAAGGGCAAAAATACAGCGATCTCGAAGGTGTTGAGCAGGCAAAAATCCGCATTGTTAGTTTGCAGCTTGGAGATGAACAAATTGAGTTGATGGAATATCTGAATGTTGAGGGAAAACCCATCCCAAAAGATTCCCAAAGTAATGACTTGTGGTTTCAACATTTGGCAATTGCAGTCAGTGACATCGATCGCGCCTATGCACACCTGTGCTCTTTTCCCATTGTCCCCATCTCCACTGCACCCCAGACAATACCGCCGGAAAATCAAGAAGCTGCTGGCGTGCGAGCTTTTAAATTTAAAGACATTGACGGCCACGATTTAGAGCTAATTTGGTTCCCGGAGGACAAAGGACAAGAAAAGTGGCATCAAAAGAGCGATCGCTGCTTTTTAGGAATCGATCACAGCGCGATCGCGATTAGCAACACCGAGCAAAGTCTCCACTTTTACCGCGACTTACTGGGAATGCAAGTTAAGGGAGGCAGCCTCAACCAAGGTGAAACCCAAGTACGCCTCGATAATTTGCCAGAAGCTAAAGTCAAAATCACTGCATTGCGGCCGATTCAAGGCGGTTTAGGAATTGAACTATTAGACTATTTAGTTACTCCAAAAGGCCGCCCCATACCGAGGGATTGGAAAAGTTGCGATATTGCTCATATGCAAGTCGAACTAATTGTTAACGATCTCGATCGACTATTGGAAAGCTTGCGGCAAAATAAAGTTGAGTTGA
>JBBSNU010000062.1:0-12971 GCA_038260455.1 Chroococcales cyanobacterium
AGCTGTTAACAATATTATTCTGACTAATGATATCTCTCGTGCTGATATCAACGGCAATATTAGTCTGAATTCGACTGGGGGTAATATCGTAACAGGTGCGATCGACACTGGGAATTCTGGGGCGATCGCACTTACAGCATTAGGCAATATCAATTTTGGGAATTTGCAGGGTTCTCAAGTTAATGTTACCAGTAGTTCCGGCGCTCTGGGAGTGTTGAATGAACCCAATACAATTGTCCCCAATACAACACCTGTCAACGTTACAGCCACCGAGAATGTCACTTTGGCAGCTTCGGGCAACTTAACCGTAGGGAACCTCGCGGGTGCTACTGTCAGCGCTAGCAGCAGCAGCGGAAGTGTGGCTACGGGTACGATCGCCACTACGGGAGATGTCAGAATTTTAGCAGGACAACAAATCAACACAGGGGCGATCGCTGTTAATCCTGCAGCCAATCAAGTTAATCCTGCGATTCCCACAGTCAATTTGGACGCGCAAACTAATATTAACGCGGCCTCGATTGATGCTGGCGGCGGCAGCATTGCTTTGAGAGCTTCTAGCGACTTAAATGCAGGGAATTTGCAGGGGGCGGCTGTTGATGTTAATAGTGATGGGGGAAATATTGCGATCGGCAATACTGCGTCAACTGGAAATATCAATTTAAGAGCCGCGGGAAATGTGAATTCAGAAAATTTGCGGGGTGTGGGAGTTAATATTAACAGCCGTGCGGGGACGATTGGAGTTACAAGTGCCGCCGCCACCAGCAATGTAAATTTGACAGCTTTGGGCAATATCAATTCAGGAATTTTACAGGGAAGTGATGTTTCAGTTAATAGTAATGCTGGAAGTATTCAAACTGCAAATGTTACCGCAGCTAACGGTGTGAGTTTTACAGCATCTGGCGATGTCAATGCGGGAAATTTGAGGGGAGTTGCGGTTGATGTTAGCAGCCGTGGGAATGTGAGAATTGGGGAGGTTAACGCTGCAGGAAATATCAATTTGCAAGCTGCTCAAAATGTGAATTCTGGAAATTTGCAGGGAGTTGTAGTTGATTTAGTTAGCAGCAGGGGAAATGTCAGCACTGGCAATATTAGTGCTTCAGCAATTGTGGATATTTTAGCGGGAGGGCAGATCGAAACTGGGGCAATAAATGTTAATCTTGTTGTGCGCGATCGCGCTCCGGCTGTAAATATTAACGGTCAAAATGATATTAGCATTGTATCGGTGAATGCTCCGGGCGCTCAAGTTGATATCGCAACTCCGGGTTTGGTGCGAGTGACTGGTACTTTTGACCAAAACGGCACTCCTGTTAGTGTCTCCACGCTTGGCGGCGCTCAACCGGGTACAGTGAGGATCGCCCACGGTGGCGGGGATGTTAATCCGCCGATACCTTTTGCGGTGGGAGATGCGACGGTTAACGGGACTGCTGGGGCGATCGCCAGCAATGCGGATGGTACTATTGCTCAGGGGCAATCTTTCATCAATTCTTACACTCAAGGTAATAGTGCGATCGTCACTACCAATCAACCCGATCCAAATCCACGCGATCCAAATCCACGCGATCCAAATCCAGGCGATCCAAATCCACGCGATCCAAATCCACGCGATACCAATTCGCTGCCGTCATCGCTCAGGGATAGATTTCCAGATCGAGCCCGAGCGATTTTTCCCGATCCCAACCAACCATTTAACCGTGAACAGCGGCAGAATCAAAACAAATTATCGCTAGATATAGGAAAACCCGGAGAAAAGATGGCGCCGGAAAGAATGCAAGATCCGAGAGGATTGAGAAATTTAATCGGTGAAAATATCAGAGATTCAGTTAGTCAGTCAGGATTTCGCAGTGAAATCGGCAGAAATTTCGAGGCCGGCAACATATCGGCAGCTTTACCTCTGCTGGAAAAATCTTTCAGCCAAGAATTCCGAGAATATTTCGGCATTAACACCACCGACGATTTGCTCTCCCCAGACGAAATCAAGAAAAAGTTAGCATCTGCGGGTGCACAAACTGGCACGAAACCCAGCTTGATTTATCTGTTTTCGCGATCGGAAAAATTAGATTTAGTGTTAGTAACTTCTTGCGGTGGAGTGGTTCACAAAACGGTGTCAGAAGCAAACCGGGAAGAATTGCTGAAAGTTGTAACTGAATTCAGGGGTGAGATTACTAAGCCTGGGGCGCGGACTACTACCAGTTATCTACCATCTGCCCAAAAGCTTTATAAGTGGATGGTTGGGCCTTTGGAGGAGGATTTGCAAAAGTGCCAAACCGATACTATTTCCTTTATTGTCGATCGGGGTTTGAGAGGTATGCCCTTTGCTGCTTTGCACGATGGAAAGCAATTTTTGGTGGAAAAGTACAGTCTCAGTTTGATGCCCAGCATTAATTTAACAGATAGTCGCTACGTCGATCTCAGAAATTCTCAAGTTCTAGCAATGGGCGCGTCGGAATTTTCCGAATTGAATCCTTTACCTGCGGTTCCGGCGGAAATAGCAGCTATTTCGCGTGAGTGGCCTGGAGTTAGTTTTTTGAATGAGGGTTTCACTTTGGAGAATTTGAAACGACAGCATCAAAGCCGGCCTTTTGGGATTATTCACTTAGCTACTCACGGCGAATTTCGTCCGGGGGCGCCGAGTAATTCTTTTATTCAGTTGTGGGATAGTCGGCTAAGACTGAATGAGTTGCAGAATTTGAGCTTGAATAATCCGCAGGTGAATCTATTAGTTTTAAGTGCTTGTCGGACTGCGGTTGGTGATGAAAGTGCGGAGTTGGGTTTTGGGGGTTTGGCGCTGCAAGCTGGGGTGCAAACGGCTTTGGGGAGTTTGTGGTATGTTTCGGATGAGGGTACTTTGGGATTGATGAATGAGTTTTACCAGCATTTGAAGACTGCGCCAATTAAGGCGGCGGCGCTGCGAGAAGCGCAAATTGCGATGTTGCGGGGTGATGTGCGTTTGGAGGGCGGGAAGTTGCGGGGTTCGAGTCGGGGTGAAGGGGTACAGTTGCCGCAATCTTTGCAGGGGTTTGCTGATTTGAAGTTGTCGCATCCTTATTATTGGTCGGCTTTTGTGATGATTGGAAGTCCTTGGTAAAAAGAGATTGAAATTCCTCTTCTTCTATTACTTCAGCGGCAATTTTCTGAGGGGTTTTATGATTGGCGGTCTGCTTTTTCCCATTTTCTATTTTGCCAGCAGCGGGTGGCACCACTTGAATTTGCGGTTCTGCCGGCAGCGAAGTGGTTGGTAAAGTCGTCAGAAACGAGGGATTGAAAGCCACGAGGTGCCGAAAAACTAAAGATTGGTTAACAAACCCCATTTTTTCCTTTTTCACGTGCTACGATTAGATACACAAAGGTGGTGTGTTTTGAGTTAGCTTTAATTTTTACCATAAAAATCAATATGCTTTCTATTCCAGGCATTGCCGCCCAGACGGTTCTTTACGAAAGTGCCAACTCTCTGATTTATCGGGCGATTCGGGAAGCCGATAACCAGCCGATTATCCTCAAACTACTCAAAGAAAGCTACCCCACGCCTCAAGAATTGGTGCGCTACCGAACCGAATACCGCATCACCCAAGAGCTGAAAGAGTCAGGAATTGTGCAGGTTTATGACTTGCAAAAATACCAAAACAGTCTCGTGATGTTTGTAGAGGACTTTGGCGGCGAATCCTTGAAAATATGGATGCAGCAGCGAAAGTTTACTCTGGAGAAATTTTTGCAAATTGCGATCGCCAGCACGGAAGCATTAGGGCAAATTCACCGCGCCAACATCATCCACAAAGATATTAACCCTTCTAATATTGTTTACAAGCCGGAAACGGAAAAATTAAAAATTATTGATTTTGGCATTTCCACTCAGCTAAGCCGAGAAACACCGATACTGAAAAGCCCGGGAATTCTTGAAGGAACTCTAGCTTACATATCGCCAGAACAAACTGGCAGGATGAATCGCACTCTCGATTACCGTACTGATTTTTACTCCCTCGGCGTTACTTTTTATGAATTGCTGACAGGAAAACTGCCTTTTGAGACAGAAGATGCTTTAGAGCTAGTTCACTGCCATATTGCTAGACAAGCAGTTCCTCCCCACGAAATCGAGCCACAAATTCCCGTAATTGTCTCCCAAATTATCAGTAAATTGATGGCGAAGAATGCGGAAAACCGCTATCAAACAGCCTGGGGAATCAAGCAGGATTTAGAAATGTGTCTGGTTCAATTACAAGAAACCGATAGCATAGAAGAATTTGCCTTGGGAACGCAGGATATTACAGACCGTTTCCTGATTCCCGAAAAGTTATACGGCAGAGAAACTGAAGTTTTTAATCTATTAGCAGCCTTTGAACGAGTCAGTACAGGTAGCGCCGAAATGATGCTGGTAGCTGGCTTTTCGGGAATTGGTAAAACCGCAGTCGTGAACGAAGTCCATAAGCCGATCGCCCGACAGCGTGGCTATTTTATTAAAGGCAAATACGACCAATTTCAACGCAATATACCCTTCAGTGCATTTGTGCAAGCATTTCGGGAATTAATGGGGCAATTATTATCAGAAAGTGACGCTCAATTACAAACATGGAAAACCCTAATTCTGACAGCAGTAGGCGAGAGTGGGCAAGTGCTGATTGATGTGATTCCTGAGTTAGAACGCATCATTGGCGCTCAAAGTCCTGCACTAGAATTGTCCGGGAGTGCGGCACAAAATCGGTTTAATTTGCTGATGCAAAAGTTTGTGCAAGTATTTACCCAAGCCGAACATCCGTTAGTGATGTTTTTGGACGATTTGCAGTGGGCGGATGGCGCATCTTTAAAGTTATTACAACTGTTAATGCAGGATACGGGGCATCTGTTAGTGTTGGGTGCTTATCGGGATAATGAGGTGTCACCTACTCATCCGTTTATGTTGACGATCGATGAGATTGTTAAGTCTGGGGCAGTGGTGAATACTATTACGCTACAACCGTTGAGCCAAGCAGATCTGAATCAGTTGGTGGCAGATACGCTGATTTGCGATTTATCTTTGGCTCAACCCTTAACAGAATTGGTTTATCAAAAAGCCAAAGGAAATCCCTTTTTCTCTACTCAATTCCTCAAGTCGTTGTATGAAGATGGGCTGATTATTTTTGACCCCCCTGTGTCCCCCCTTAGTAAGGGGGGAAGTAAAGGGGGGTGGCAGTGCGATATTGATCGAGTTACATTTGCCGGTGCCTCGGATGTGGTGGAGTTTATGGCGGCGCAATTACAGAAGTTGCCTAGAGAAACTCAGGATGTTCTCAAGTTGGCGGCTTGCATTGGGGCGCAGTTTGATTTAGATACATTGGCAATAGTCAACGAAGAATTACCAGAAGCAACGGCATCAGCATTGTGGAAAGCTTTGCAAGAAGGACTTATTTTACCTATTACAGAAGGCTATAATTTTATTCAAATAGATGCTCAATCGCCTACTAATTATGTTACTAATCCAATTTATAAGTTCCTGCACGATCGCGTCCAGCAAGCGGCTTATTCATTGATTCCCAACAACCAAAGACAAGCCACTCATCTCAAAATCGGACAGTTACTCCTACAAAATTCCTCGGAAATCGAAAGAGATGAAAAACTGTTTGATATTGTGGGGCATTTAAATCAAGGAATTGAGTTAATCAATCACTTAAGCGAACGAGAAGCCTTAGCCCAACTTAACTTAGAAGCGGGAGGTAAAGCTAAAAGTTCTACCGCCTACACTGCGGCAAATATCTATGTACAAACGGGAATTGCTCTGTTGAGGGCTAACGGCTGGCAAAGTCAGTATGAGTTGACCCTGAATCTCTATGTTGCTGCGGCCGAAACTGCCTATTTAAATGCTGATTTTGAGGGTATGGAACAGATGGCAGCGCAGGTTTTGCAAAAAGCCCAAACCATTTTAGACAAAATTAAAATTTACGAAATTCAAATTGCCGCTCAGACAGCCCAGAGCAAGGTGTTAGAAGCGATCGCAGTGGGTAGAGATGCCCTGCGACTACTGGGGATCGATCTCCCCAGCGAACCTGACGAAGCCACGATTGGTAAAGCGCTGCAAGCCCTGGCTAGCCAACTTCAGGACAGACAGATCGAGCAACTGGTTGACTTGCCTTTGATGACAAATCCACAGACTCGGGCAGCTATGCAACTCTTAGGAATGTTAGCTGCACCCATTTTTCAAGCAATGCCGAGTTTAATGCCCCTAGTTAGCTCCACGATGGTGAGTTTATCGCTCTCCTTTGGGAATGCACCCGCATCAAGCGTGGGATATGTGATGCACGGTCTGGTGTTGTGTGCTTTTTTAGGAGAAATAGAAACTGGCTATGCTTTTGGTATATTGGCACTAAATTTGCTCGAACGGTTTAATGTGCCCGAATTCAAGTCCATCATTTTAGTTATGTTTGGTGGTTGGATTCAGGGCCGTCAGGAAGCTATGAGGGCAGCGATACTGACTCTGAAAAGTGGCTATCTAGCTGGCATGGAAACTGGCGACTTTCTATACGCTGGCTACAGCATATCTACTTACAGCTACATCAACTTTTTCGGGGGCGTAGAACTGGATACTTGGGAACCGGAACTTGCAGTCTACAGTGCTACCTTGGCTCAGGTGAAGCAATATTCTGCTCGGACTTATTTGCATATGGAGCGGCAGATGTTGCAGAACTTGATAGAAGTCGTGAATCAACCGGATTCCTTAATCGGAACTGCATACGATGAAACTGTAATGATTCCTAAGCACTATCATAATCGTGAATTCAGTGCGATCGCTTTTGTCTACATTTACAAACTGCTGCTTGCCTACTTATGGGGAAATTATCCGGCTGCCTTAAATCATATTTGCCAAGTCAAACCGTATTTGATGGCATTATCGGGAATGGTTCATGTTCCCATTTTCCATTTCTATGCAGCTCTGACGCACTTGGCACTCTTCCCCACACAGCCAGAAACCGAGCAAGCTGAAATTATTACTCAGGCGGAAGCCCATCAAACGACTCTGCAACAGTGGGCCCAAAATGCTCCGATGAATCATCTGCATAAATGGTATTTGGTTGAGGCCGAAAAACATCGGGTGTTGGGTAATAAAGCTGAGGCGATTGAAATGTACGATCGCGCCATTTCTGGAGCCAAAGAAAATCAATTCCTCAACGAAGAAGCACTAGCTAATGAACTAGCAGCAAAATTTTACTGGGAATGGGGTAAAGAAAAATTTGCTCAAATATACATAATTGAGGCGTATTATTGTTATATCCAATGGGGAGCAACTGCTAAGGTAAAAGATTTAGAAACACGATATCCCCAGTTATTAAAAGCAATTCAACCGAGAAATAAAAACACTAAAACTACCGCAACAGTGACGACAACTGGTTCTGGTTATAACTTAGATATCACCACAGTAATGAAAGCTTCTCAGGCGATTTCCGGTGAAATTATGCTAGATAAACTAATGTCAAGCTTGATGAAAATTTTGATTGAAAGTGCAGGGGCGCAACGAGGCTATCTGATTTTGTCCAGCCAGGAAAAGCTGTTAATTGAAGCTGAAGGGACAATAAATTCCCAACAAGTCACCGTGTTGCAGTCAATCCCCGTTGAAACCTGTCAAGAACTTTCCTCTGCAATTGTCAATTATGTAGCGCGCACTCAAGAAAGCGTGGTACTAGATGATGCTGCCCGAGAGGGACAATTTACCAACGACCCCTACATCCTAAAAACTCAGCCCAAATCAATTTTATGCGTGCCGCTGATTAACCAAGCTCAAATCGTCAGTATTGTTTATCTAGAAAACAATCTGACTGCCGGAGCTTTTACGCCAGAAAGAGTGGAACTCTTAAAAGTGTTATCGGGACAGGCGGCGATCTCGATTCAAAATTCTAAGCTTTATACAGAAGTCCGCGAAAGTGAGAACAGACTCACTCAATTTTTAGAAGCAATTCCGGTAGGGATATCAGTGCTGGATGCTTCTGGCAAACCTCACTATAGTAATCGCGTTGCTATTCAATTATTAGGTAAAGGAGTTATTCCTCAAGTCGCCAGCGAGCAAATAGCAGAAATTTATCAAATCTATCAAGCTGGAACAGAGCAGGAATATCCCTCTGCCCAATTGCCTCTTGTGCGGGCGTTGAGGGGCGAAAGTGCTACCGCTGATGATATGGAAATCCACCAAGGCGACAAGATTATTCCGATCGAGGCTTGGGGTACTCCCATCTATGATGAAAAGGATAATATTTCTTATGCAATTGTAGCCTTTCAAGATATCACGGAGCGAAAAAAAGCCGAAACAGAGCGAATCAGATTTACCAATGAATTGTTCCAACTCAACAAAGCTTACGAGCGCTTCGTTCCCAATCAGTTTCTCCATTTTTTAGACAAATCAAGCATTATTGATGTGGAATTGGGCGACCAAGTGCAGTTGGAAATGTCGGTGCTATTTTCTGATATTCGTGACTTTACCACCCTTTCGGAAAGTATGACGCCGGAGGATAATTTCCAGTTTATTAATGCTTATTTATCTCGGATGGAATCTGCGATCGTTGAAAATAATGGCTTTATTGATAAATATATTGGTGATGCGATTATGGCACTATTCAGCGGTAATGCTGATAATACAGTAAACGCCAGTATTGCCATGCTGCATCAACTTCAAGTATACAATCAAGAGCGGGTTAATTCTGGTGATGCCCCGATTAAGATTGGCATTGGCATTAATACTGGGAATTTGATGTTAGGCACGGTGGGCGGGCAAAATCGCATGGATACGACCGTAATTAGTGATGCGGTGAATTTAGCTTCTCGCGTGGAAAGTTTGACGAAAAATTATGGGGTGTCGCTGTTAATCACCCAGGAAACTTACTCGCGTTTAAAAAATCCATCCCAGTACGCAATCCGCACGCTAGATACGGTAAAAGTCAAGGGAAAATCTGAAGCGGTGACGGTTTATGAGGTGTTTGATTGCGATCCGCCAGAAATTAAAGAGGGCAAGTTAGCTACGCTGCAATTGTTTGCCGAAGCTTTGGAAATTTACTCAGAAGGGAAGTTAGCTAAAGCGGGGCGGCTGTTTTCCGAGTGTTGGCGTCAGAATCAGGGCGATCGCGTCGCTAAAATTTATTGGGAACGCTGTCAGTCTGCATTGGTGTCAACTGAAGACTGAAATCCTCGCTCTCGATGGTGATGCATCCAGGACTGATTTTTTTAATACCAATTATGCAACATCTTGCTATCACAAAATTATTGGGCGGAGTGAAACGGAGGGTTGTTTGGACTGTGTAGGCTGGTGCGTCGCTATGAGATTGTCGATTTTTATACAGGGATTTTCAAGGGCGACACACCCTACAAATTTTTATCTTTCATTGGCATAGTCCTTCGCCGGACACGGCAGTGCCGTTTCCCTACAGATGATAGGCTAAATATGAAAGATTGAGTGCTAATTTTCAGAATTGGTATTTAAGGCGGTGGTAGAGGGCCAATCAGATTTTGAGCTAATTCAAGAAATTCTTCAGCTTGGGCGATGGAATCTGCTGCTTGATTAGCCATTACAGCATTCATTTCCCCATAATCTCCAGCATTTCGTAATTCCTGCGATCTAATTAAGAATTGGTGAAATTTCACAGGTACTCTTCCTGTACGAGCAAATTCTCGGCCAAAGGCGCTGATCACTGCGGAATGTTTGGAAAAAGATAATCCTTCACCCTCTAGAAATGCTTCAGCAATATAAAACATTGCGTAGTAGGCGCGAGAAGCTGCATAATCTGGATATTCACTATCCAACATCAATCTTGCGGCCCAAAGGCTTTGACGAGCTTTCAGAAGTAAGTTTAATTGATCGGGTGTCATATTGAAATTCCCTCTCTACGGATATTTCTGAGCAAAGGGCCTTGATAATTAGTAAACCGTTCCTCATTCATAAAGTTGCAGCTAATTACTACGTCATTTTGGAGAGATAAATCTGCTACAATTGGGATAGTTCGATCGATTTCTTCACCGATTTGGACTGGTGCTTTGAGAACCACCAAAACATCAATATCTGAGTCGGGCTGTGCGTCGCCGCGCGCTTGGGAACCGTAGAGTACCATTTGCGTGAGCCGATCGCCATACAGGAGCTCAAATTGCGATCGCAACTGAGTTAAAATAGTCGGGAGCTTATCGTTGACCTTCATATTGGTTGTGGTGGATGGTTTAAGGGCGATTCCCTACGGGATAGCTACGCTCGCGCGTACTTGTCAATCTATGTACAGAGTATAGTCTAAATGCACAAAGGGCGAGCAATGTCAACCCCCGAATCATCTACGAAAAATATCCCAACATTCCCGCGCAATCTCCCAATCTTCCTGAGTGTGAATCACCAAAACCCGCACCGCAGAATCAACCGCCGCCACATCATCATCAACCCGCGAATTCAAATTCTTCTCCCCATCCAACCTTAACCCAATAAACCCAAAAACTTCGCAAGCCGCAGCCCGCACAACCGCCGAATTTTCCCCAACACCCGCAGTAAAAATCAAAGCATCCAACCCGCCCAAACTCGCCAACATCGCCCCGATACCAGCCCGCAAACGGTGCACGTAAATATCCAAAGCAAGTTGAGCCCGAGAATTGCCATCTTTAATCGCTGCCAAAATTTGCCGCATATCGCTAGAAACCCCGGAAATCCCTTTTAAACCAGAATTCCGATTCAGAATATTATCTAGTTCCTCAGCGGTAAAGTGCGATCGCCTTAACAGATGAATTATGATACCAGGATCGATCGCGCCCGATCGACTTCCCATCATCAAACCATCCAAAGGAGTAAAACCCATCGTAGTATCAACACTCCGGCCACCGAGAACCGCCGCCAGAGAGCATCCGTTGCCCAAATGACAGCTAATCAGCCGCAAATCCGCCGAATCGCGGTTAAGAATTTCAGCAGCCCTGCGAGTGCAATATTGATGGCTAATGCCGTGAAAACCGTAGCGCCGAATCCCCTCTTCCAGCCATTCGTAGGGGCCAGGATAAACAAACGCAGCGGGCGGCAATTGGGCGTGAAAAGCCGTATCAAAAACAGCAACTTGCGGCACATTTCCCAGTATTTTTTCAATTGCTTCGATGCCTTCCAAATTAACCGGATTGTGGACGGGAGCAAACTCAGATAAACGAGAAATTTCCTCTTTTACTTCCGGCGAAATCAGTGTGCTTTGCTGATATTTTTTCCCGCCGTGAACGACGCGATGACCGACAATATCAATCTCGTTTAAACTATTAATAACTTGAGTTTTTCCCTGCCACAGAGTCTCCAGCATTCGGGCAATGGCCTCGGAGCGAGAATTTGAGGCGAATTCTTCCGCAAGCGTATTGCCCGCAGCAGTTTTGACTTGCAACTCCCCGGCATTTTCGCCGTGAGTCCAGTCTATTTGCGCTTCCCAGAGAGGTTGCGGCGCGCGATCGGGAAGTCGGTCATTTAGTTCGTACAAGCAGCTTTTGTGACTGCTAGAACCTGCGTTTAAAACTAGAATTTTCATGGTAATTTGTAATTGGTAATTCAGGGCTTACGCACTCCGACCTAAGAAACCGGATTTTGACCTTTTCTGCTGGTTGGAACCCGTGCATTTTGCTAAACAACTCGGTTGCTGGCTACCCGTATTAATTGTTAACTATTCACTAATTATATCTTTGTTAAGGAATATGTCAAATTATTAAAAATTAATTCGATCTGTAGCCACGGGTTGCTGTTGTTTGATATATCTTCATCATCAGATTTTGATGCACTAAAAATTAAGGATGCGATCGCCATGTTGCCAACAATTTTACTAACCGTTAGCGCCAGAACCGTAGAGTGGAGCCCCGAAATCGCTTTAATTATGATTATTTGCAATGTTGCAGCCATTGCTTTCGGCAGCTTAACCATCAAAAATCCTCACACAGGGCCAGCCGCGCCCTCAGCGAATCTGGTGGGCGGTTTGAGCTTGGGTGCGCTTATCGGAAGTCTCTGCTTCGGTCATATTCTGGGAACAGGTACGATTTTAGGATTGTCTTACTTGGGCGCACTTTAGTTTCAGACTGTAGGGTGCGCCCCCGCACCTTACCGCCAATGTCAAGTACCGGGCAAATTGCGGAGAGTTTCATCCATGTAAGATCGATCGCCCAAAACCTCCAGCATCGGCCCACGCACATCAAACTTGACAACACTCACAGAAGCTGCTAAAGCGGCAATGCGATTGCGATAACTTCCCAAATCGATCCCCAACAAACTGCACAGAATAATCCGAATAGTCGCCTTGTGCGAAACCACCAAAACATTACCATCTTTGTACTTTTCTTGAATTTCTGCAATCACTAAGGACGATCGGCTAGCAATTTGCACAGAAGTTTCCCCCTCAGTCGGTGGATTCCAAGCCGGTTCCGTCAACCAATTAATATAATCTTCAGCATATTTTTCGCGAACCGATTCAACTGTTTCACCCTCCCACTTGCCGTACTTAATTTCCTTCAATCCATCGCGGACTTGCATTTCAATTCCCACAGCATCGCACAGAGGTTTAGCCGTAGCAATTGTGCGTTTCATGGGACTGACATAAACAGCATTCCAAGGCAATTTTGCATAGGTTGCAGCAAATTGTTCGGCCATCATAGAACCTTCCGGTGTTAATTCTGCGTCGAGGTCGCCACAGTAGCCGCCAGTCTTGCTGTAAGTTGTTTCACCGTGTCGCAGAAAGTAGATTTTTAAGCTCATGAGTTAATTGTGTGTGAATTTTACTATGTTAGCAAAAGAGTTTAAAAAACTCTTTCAAATCATCGAGTGCAGGATTATCCCAATCCCAAATATCTTTTTTGTGTTCCATAACATAATCAAACCGAGACATACTGCATTTCTCTCCTGCTCGTTTCTGTTCCTTATTTAAGCAAGTATCATACCTGAGATAGATGCTCACCCAAAATTTATCAAAATGTTTCTGATTGATTTCCTTTTCCTGGCTTTCTATGCAGGTTTTCCAGCTATCCAAACAATCAGCATGAGG
>JBBSNU010000063.1:0-12866 GCA_038260455.1 Chroococcales cyanobacterium
GAATATTTCATAAATTGTTACCAATTGCGATTTACCTTTTACTGTGACGCGATCGATCAATCTAAAATCATAAATATCGTTCAACTGTATAAAAGTATTGTGAGTAATTAACATCGAAACTCCATACTCTTTCGTCAAGCTTTCCACGCGGGAAGCTAAATTTACCGCATCGCTAATCACCGTGCTGTCCATCCGACTTTGGCCGCCAACCGTACCTAACATCAAAGAACCCGTATTTATGCCAATGCCAATTTGTAGCGGCGGGCGATCGGGTTGATGACGGCTGATATTATACTCGTTAAGCTGTTCTAGCATCGCAATTCCAGCTTTTACAGCATCGTCCGCACTGCCATCAAACAGCGCCATAATCGCATCGCCAATATATTTATCAATAAACCCAAAATTTTCAGTAATTACTGGTTCCATCCGCGACAAATAAGCATTAATAAATTTAAAATTTTCTTCAGGATTCATAGTTTCAGACAGAGTAGTAAAATCGCGAATATCTGAAAACAGCACCGACATTTCTTTCTGCACCTGATCGCCTAATTTTACGTCCAGAATACTTTCATATCCCAGAAAATGGAGAAATTGGTGCGGCACAAACCGCCCGTAAGCATCTGTTAAATTTTCTTCCGCTGCTAAAGCTTTTTCGAGCTCGTTTGTGAATTGGCGGCGCTCAGTTTCTACCTCTTGACGCTCTGTGATGTCTTGAAAAACTGCGATCGCGTAAACTATGTTTTTTCTTTCGTCGTAGATTGGAGTCGCCCAAACCTCGATCGGCACAATCTTATCCGGGCCGTGAATTTCCGCATCGTCAACGTGCACCACTTCCCCCCGCAGCGCCCGTACAATCGGTTGGAGATCCTCTGGATATAGCTCATTGCTTCGAGCACAATAAATTTGATAAACTGCCGATAAATTGCTAGGAACAACATCAGAAACCAAGCCTTTGCCAAAGATTTTTTCAGCCCAAGAATTCATATAGCAAGGTTTTCCGACACCATCTACCACAAATATACCCACCGGCACTGCTTCCAGCAATTGAGTTAGCCGATTTTCACTTTCTAACAGCGCTCCATTTAACTTTTCTTGAGCTATCAAAGCTTTTTCTAAATCATTTGTAAACCTGAGCCGTTCCACATCTACCAATCTTCGCAAAGTAATATCCTCAGCAAAACCCTGATAGTAAAGCACATCACCGCTAGCATCAAAAACAGTGCGCGCGTCCTCAGAAATCCAGATCACACTACCATCTTGGCGGTAAACTTCCGACTCAAACTCAGACACACTACCGTACTGTTCCATCAGCGCAAAAAACTCTTGGCGGCGGTGCGGTTGCACGTATAATTCCCGCTGAATATCATTAACACTTGCGATCAATTCTTCATGGGAATCATAGCCGTAAATTTGAGCCAGAGCAGGATTAGCGCTGAGCACCTTTCCATCAGGTGCAGTCTGAAAAATACCTTCAAGAGCATTTTCAAATATCTGGCGATACTTCTCTTCAGCTTGCACCAGCGCTTTTTCAGCTTGCTTGCGTTCCGTAATATCAGTAAAAGCAATAATCCCGTAGCAAATATCGCCGATAGAATCATAAATAGGAGTCGCCCAACTCTCCACCGGAATAACCTTATTCCCAGTCCTAATTTCTACACCCTCAGTCCGCACTGTTTCGCCCCGGAGCGCCTGCATAATTGGCAACTCTTCCACAGGACATCTCTGATTAGTTCCGGCTTTATAGAATTGATAAATTGCCGCTTTCTGCTCAGAATTAATATGCGGCACTGTACCTTTACCAAAAATCTCCCGCGCCTTCTGATTTGCATAAAAAGATTGACCGTTAGCATCCAGCACGCACACGCCCAGCGGCATAGCTTCCAGATATTGCGTCAACCGACTTTCGTTTTCGTGGAGTTTGGAAATCAGCATCGCCTGCTTGCGGTTTAATCTTGCCAACTCCTGATTCATCTCCTGAAGTTCTATTTGTTTTTCAGCTAATTGTTTGTCTTGAAAATATCTGTAAATCGCCTCAGTAACAGTTAATTTTAAATCATCAGATTGCCAAGGTTTAGGTATATATCGGTACAATTTAGCATAGTTAATAGCATTGGCTACCGCCTCCAAATCTGCCTGCCCAGTCAGCATGATTTTGAGAGTTTTCGGCGAAATGGCATGAACGCTCCTCAATAGCTCGTCTCCTTTCATATTCGGCATAATATGATCGGAAATAACCAAAGGAACTTCATACTGTTCTGCTAAAAGTTCTGACAGCAACTCCAAAGCTTCTTCGCCGCTTTGGGCAGTTTCAATTAAATATTTATCTTCAAAGGCTTTTAGCAAGTCTATTTCCAGACTATCGAGTATAGTCTGCTCATCATCAACACAAATAATGACTGGCTTTTTCATAAATTTGCTAGACCAGACTTAATTGCTTCAATTAATTCTTGATTTTTCCAAGGCTTTTGTATGAAAGCATGAAGATTGGCTTGAGCTTTTGTGCGTTCGATTGCTTCTTTGTCTGCTTGTCCCGTCAGCATAACTGTCACGATTTGCGGATATTTGTGATGAATTGCAATCAGCAACTCATCTCCTTTCATTCCGGGCATCAACCAATCCGAGACAATCACTAGAATGTTAACCTCATTTTCACATAGCTCTTCGATAATTTCCAGCGCTTCTGCTGCACTTTCAGCAAATTCGCAAAGATATTTACCATTAAATGCCTGTTGCAGTTCAATTTCCAGACTTTCCAACACCGCTACTTCATCGTCAACACACAAAATTGCTGGTTTAGACATCGCTAGTTTCCTCCTTGAGTCTGGCTGAGTGAACCCCGACGGGTAAGTACATCGTTGTCTAAATTCTACATTCTGCGGAGTAGACTGCCAATTTTTAGCCCCAGATATAGCCTTTCTCAGAAAGATGAGGTACTATCCGGCATAGGGCTATGGGCATAGGGCATAGGGCATAGGGCATAGGGCATACCTCACCACGCTTGAGAACTGCTATATAGCAGTTCGAGCGAAATATGAAGTATTGACCAATCAATCCCTCAATCCCTCAATCCCCCAATCTAAAATCTAAAATCTAAAATCTAAAATCGACTGACTTCTCACCTTTTTGAGAAAGGCTATAGATGTCTGGGGAGTGTCAACTACTCAATTAAATTTATCGGTACAGACACTGTAAATTCTGTTTTCCCTGGCACAGAATTTACATCAATTTTACCCTGATGTTTTTTAATTATTTTATCAACAATATCCAATCCTAACCCGCTGCCTTCTCCAGCAGGTTTAGTAGTAAAAAAAGGCTCAAAAATTTTCGGCAAAATCTCCGGTGGAATCCCCTTACCGCTGTCGGTAATTTTTACTACAACGTTGGTATCTTGCTGCTGGGCATCAATTGTTAAAGTTCCTTGATTGTCCATCGCTTGTAAGGCATTGTGAATTAAATTTGTCCAAACTTGATTGAGTTCGTCGGAATAACAAAATACCATAGGCAATTCAGCTTCATAGTTTCTGACTGTCTCCACACCCTGCTTGAGTTGGTTTTGATAAAGAGTCAATACAGTTTCAATTCCATCCGTAATATTCACCTTTATTTTTTCGCCATTGACATCGTAACGCGCATAATGTTTCAGGGCAAATACGACTTTAGCAGCGCGTTCTGTAGCGGTAGCTATGGTTTTGGCGCTTCTGTGAATGCTGGCAAAATCGTAGGCGGTCTTGATAATATTTTCGCTTTCAGGATCTTTCAGCAATGGCAAGAATTTTTCCAAATTTCCCTGCAATCCAATATTGACTAAAATGTTAGCAAGACTATCAGCATTATCAATTTTTTCGGAGTCTAGTTGCTGCTTTACGCCTCTTTTCAATTCCCGTTTTTCTCTCGTAGATAAAGAGTAATTTTGTTGGCGGGCACTGTACATCAAACTTAAGAAATCGTGCTGGCGTTCGGCTGACAGTTCTTTAAAAAAAACTGGTAAAGTTTCGAGATTGTTATCCAAAAAGTTGGTAATATTCCCAATAGACGAGCGAATCGCCCCCAGTGGCGTATTGATTTCGTGAGCAATGCCGGCAATCAGTTGCCCTAATGCGGCCATTTTTTCTGATTGAACTAATTGATGCTGAGTTGCTTGCAGTTTGTCTAAAGTGACTGTCAGTTGATCGTTTTTCTCTTGGAGCTTTTTTTGCAAGTGACACATTGCTAAATGGGTTTCTACCCTGACTAGAACCTCTTCCATTTGAAATGGCTTGGTAATATAATCTACTCCGCCGACTGCAAAGGCTTTGACCTTATCTAGTACGTCATTGATCGCGCTAATAAAAATCACCGGAATGTCGCGAGTGCGTTCATCTGCTTTGATTTTTTCGCAAACTTCATACCCGTTCATTTCGGGCATCATAATATCCAGCAAAATCAAATCGGGAGGCATACCTTTTGCAGCCGAAAGTGCTAATTCGCCGCTAGGTACGGGGCGGACTTTATAGCCATTACCGTTCAAAATTCCAGCTAGCAGCCGCAAATTAGCTGGGGTGTCATCAACTACTAAAATATTACCGCGATCGGTGCTAGGAATGTTGTTATTCATGTGATTGTGCTTGAGAGATTAACTTTAAAACTTTGTCGTACTCGAAGTTTTCTATACAATGGGCGATCGCACTAGCCGTTACTGCATCCTTTTCTCGAATTTGCTCGATCGATATCTCAATTAAATCCATATCTGCATTCAGTATGGCCAGCTTTAAATCCGCTAGCAGCGACTCAGGCAATTTTACGAAATCAGCCTCAGTCATTTCGCGATCGCGCTCTTGGATTGCCGATAAATTAGCTACACCCGGATCTTCATAAATATAGCGCACTCCGATATGTTTGTGCATAGCATCAAAAATATCGGCTGCCCGGAAAGGTTTCCGCATAAAAGCATCGCAGCCCGCCGACAAAATAACTGCCCGTTCTTCCTCCAAAACGCTCGCTGTCAGCGCAATAACAGCAGTAGCTTGACCTTTGATCGTGCCTTTAATGTGTTTTGTTGCTTCGTAGCCGTCCATCACGGGCATTCTCATGTCCATCCAAATTAAATGGGGTTCCCAAGAATCCCAAAGCTCAATAGCTTCTTCACCGTTAGTAGCTTCTTTTAGTTCAAAATTTAGAGGATTAAGAAGTTTAATTAACAGTTGGCGGTTGAGCGGTTTATCGTCTACAATCAAAATTCGATAGGGGTGTTGGTTTGGTGCGAGTGCAATCACATGGCGGGTAGGTTTTTGGCTTTCAATATCAGCCGAATCGACCGCAATCACTTGAATGTCAAACTTAAAATTAGTTCCCTCCCCTACAGCAGAACTGACGCTCATCTCGCCGCCCATTAATTCTACAAATTTGCGACTGATTGGCAATCCCAAGCCTGTACCTTCTTGCGAATCTTTGCCTGCTTGGGTTTGGACAAAAGCTTCAAAAAGATTGTCTAATTCATTGGCCGCAATACCAGGGCCACTATCTTGGACTTCAAAATGAATAAAAAAGGAGGAGGCAGAATCTAAACTGTTGTTTTGGGCTGCATAAGTTTCGTTTTCTGAATAGATTAATTCGGAATTTTCATAACTTTTATTTGCGGGATTTAGTGTATTTTCTGAGGCTTCGTAAACATCAAATATTTTGCCGTTAGTTATGCCTGACGACTGCTTGCTAACTTTGACCGCAACACCGCCCTCTAATGTAAATTTAAGAGCGTTATTGAGCAGATTGATTAAGATTTGCCGCAACTTTAATTCGTCACTTTCTACGTATTGCGGCACGTCGGGACTGCGGTCAAAAATTAACTGCAAGTGCTTGTCATCTGCTTTGAGTTGAAACATATCTTCCAAGTCGTTGAGCAGGCGATAGAGGTCGAATTTTTTGGGATTGAGGGTGGTGCGCCCAGATTCAATTTTAGATAAATCGAGTACGTTATTAATCAGGGTGAGGAGGTGTTCTCCGCTGCTACTAATTATGCTAATATTTTCTTGATGTTCTGGGGATAGATTTTGGCTGCGAGTCATCAGTTGGGAAAAGCCTAGAATTGCATTGAGTGGCGATCGCAATTCGTGACTCATGTTAGCCAGAAAGGTGCTTTTAGCTTGATTTGCTACTTCGGCTTTGTCCTTAGCTACAGCCAATTCAGCAGTCCGCTCTCGCACTCGCTGTTCTAAAGTTTCAAAAGATTGTTGTAGTTGTTGAGCCATGCTGTTAAATGACTTGGCTAATTCCCCTAATTCGTCGGATCGTTGGCTTTCTACTGTTTTGTCCCATTCACCTTTAGCGATATTTTTGGCTGCTGTATTTAAGCGCAAAATAGGATTTGTCACCCAGCGAGAAGTCTGAATGCCAATGGATACAGCTACTACTAAAGCTGCGAAACACAGCAAAATCGTTGTGCGGGTATTGGCATCGATTTCTTCGGTGAAATCTGCTTCGGGAACTACTACTACAATCAGCCAGTCTAAGCCTTTGCCGTCTTGGAATGGCAGGACTTTTAAAAATTGTCGCTTGCCATTTATTTCAAATTTTAATAACTCAGTTTTTTTAATGTTTAATTGTTTAAATTGTGTGGTTAAATATTTAGCTGTAGCTTGAGTAAGAGGGTTGCTGCTTTCTTTTACTTTAAATATTTGTCTGTCATTACCGCTAGCGCGAAACGGTTTTTCGGTGGTGGAAGTTGCTAATAAATTACCTTGGCGATCGATAATAAAGGCTTGTCCCGATTTGCCAATTTTTAGACTGTTGAGAAATCTCCCTATATAGTCGAGACGCAAAGCAGCAATTAAGACTCCTTCTAGCTGATTTTTATCGCTGTATACAGCTTGGATAGCGCTGAGAATTAATGTGGGCTCTAGGAAGGAAACGTAAGCCGAACTCCATGTGGGCTTGCCTGCTTTTACGGCAGCTTTGTAGGAAGAATGTTGCCTATTGTCAATATTCTTGATAACTGTTGCTATGGTAGTGCGATCGCCCGTATCATTAGTATTGTAGGAATAAAAATTTGCTCCAGTAGATTTCTCGATCGCATTCATCGTTCGGGAGCCGTTAGAGAGTTGTTCTCCGGATCTATAATCTCCCTTTTCGTTGCCAACGGCAGTAAAATTAATATAGGGATATAATTGTACTTGTCGCCAAAGATATTTCTCCCATTTTGATAAATCATCCATCTTTAACAACCCGAGCTTGATTGTATCCAGCTTGCTTTGATTGATTTGATGGGGAGTTGTCAGGTAAACTTGCAGGTTTTGCTCGACACGCAAACTCACCTCGCTCATTAACTGAGTGGCCAGGTTATTAACTGCTTTTTGTCCGTTTTTAAAAGACAAATATCCTACGAGTCCCACTGCTCCGACGATTTGCAGTACAAATGGAACTATGAGAACTGTTCGCAGCGGTAATTTGTCTAAAATTTTAGAAATCATCAGATTTAGAGGTTTGGTGAACTTAGCCTAGAAGCGTCCTTGCAGAGTTTGTCTTAACAGCAGCGCCATCCCCGACGAGCTAGAGGGAATTGCTGGGGGCTATATTAGGTGTAGTAGATGTTTAACCGCGATCGAATGCGAACCTAATCTTTGCTATATGAGAGTACATTATTTTGCCTGTTGTCGTATTATTGACGATTTCGGCAAAATGTGCAGTCTCTGGCTTCGAGAGCTGGCTGATGCGCGCTCTGTGGGCGAGTTCCCTAGGGGCCGAGGGGTTTGGAGACTGGCGATCGAATTTGGTTGATCCACTAGCCATTTTCGGCAAGACGTGTTATACTCGGAAAAGTCGAGGGCACGTAGCTCAGTGGATAGAGCATCAGGTTCCGGTCCTGAGGGTCGGGGGTTCAAATCCCTCCGTGCTCATTTTATATATATATTTTGTGCAGTAAGGGTTTTAGGTTAATTATGCGCCCGGAGAGGTGGCAGAGTGGTCGAATGCGCCTGACTTGAAATCAGGTGAACCGCAAGGTTCCGTGGGTTCAAATCCCACCCTCTCCGTTTTTGAGAACTAGCAAAAGAACAGGCAAAAAAAACACCCCCGCAGGAGTGCTGTTGCTTACCAGGTAATTTTTCTAGCCAACTGACTTAACTAAACCCTTCCTCGTCGGCCGGGTCGCCGTAGGGGTCTTCGCTGGCCGGACGCACGTTGCCAAACTGTCCGGCATCCGCTACGTAGTCAGCCGGATCGCCGTAGGGGTCTTCGCTGGCCGGACGCACGTTGCCGAACATTCCGGCATCCGCTACGTTGTCAGCCGGGTCGCCGTAGGGGTCTTCGCTGGCCGGACGCACGTTGCCGAACTGTCCGGGATTTGGGCGATCGTCATAATTGGCATCAGGATCGACTTGTTCGCTGTCTGGCCCGACGATCACATCTTTTAACTTGCGGAAAAATCCGTCTACCATGATAAAATTCCTCTATTTTATGGGTTGAAAAACTGCTGTTTTAGATTGGGAATACCAGATTTAATTAAAAATCGCGGCAGCGACAATCTCAAATCTCAAATGATGAGGCTACTGTGCCGGAACAGGACTTGTAGCTTCCGGCAAGCTAGTAAGGTCTCGACCAGTATTTTGGTTGTTGTAGCCCTGGAATTCGCGGTAACGCGCCGCCTCAGCCTCCGGCACCTTAATTCCTTCCGGCGGGGGCGTTACCCAGTGAGCGCGATTCTCGGCATCGCGGTAGTAAACGCGACCGTTTTTAGAAAGGTAATGTTTTCCCTGCGGCCCCTTTTCTTGTTTATTTTTGTGCTGATTGTAGATATAGTAAAGGGCGGCTGCTCCTGCTAAAGTAATCCCTACTTTTTGAGCATTGCTCAGTCCTTTTTTCGCTTCGGGCAAAGGAGTCTGGGCGCGATTAGTTTGCACTCCTTCAGTGCGAGTGTCGTCAACAGGAGGCGGGGGGGTGGAACCTTGCTGGCTAGAACCGCAAGCACTCAAAAGCGGAAATGTCAGTAGCGTTGTCAGCAGCAGAGCCATGAAGCGCGATCTTCTGGGTTCGGGTTTGATTGTGTTCATTTCCGCTCCGAATTGTCGGGATTACAGATAGGGTGTGTTTTGGCTAGGTTGGGATACCTGAGCTGCTGCCAACGGTTTTTTAAGTAAATTAATCGATCGCAGCAATTTTGCAAAAATTAGTTGCCGAGAACTTCCAACAGCGCAGGTAAAGTATTTCCTTTCTGTTTAATCATCTTCATATCTCTCTAAGATCGGCTCACTCCAGGGATATAAATAAAGTTTCTTTGATTTCAGTCCGCAGGTATATGCAAATGCGCGCCCTCTGGTCAAAAAAAATCCGTTTGCGGACAGAAAGCGAGCCAAGTGAAGCCGACGGAGGCGAGCCTGAAACCCAAAGCAGCACTGGCGAAGGAAAGCAGGCCCGATTTAATTGCACCTCCCAGCTTGTCTGATATCGAGGCAATTTTTTTGTAGAAATTCTGGAGATGTCGATCGCACTGCTGTATTAATAATTAACCGCGATAGAAAGCCGCCGAAGCTTTTATGAGTTTTTATGAAAACCAAAAATATAATTACCGTTGGATTGTCGATCGCAGTTTTATTAGCTGCGACCAAATACATACCTGATTTTAACCAACAAAACCTAGTCAAGCAATTGCTCGCAACCAAACAGTGTCCCGAATGCAATCTCAGCAATGTCAACTTGAAGGGAATGGACTTACAAGGATTTAACTTGCAGGGAGCCAACCTAGAAGGTGCTAACTTATCAGGAGCAAAATTGGCGAATGCCAACCTAAAAAATGCTAACTTGAATAGAGCCAACCTGACTGGATCTGACTTAGGATGTAGCGGCATAAGCTTCAATCTTGATACTAATGGTCAAGCCGCAAATATGGATTTAAAAGTCAGTGCTGTTCCCGAAAAGAATAACCCAGAAAATGCTGCAGTTGGTTTGAACATGAAATCAACAGACCGAGGAGCTACAATTCGTTTAAATCTGCCGGGATGCGCCGATTTCGATAATACTAAATTGCAGGGCACTAAAATGCCCGATGGGAATATTCACCCTTAATTGTAAACTTCTTCTCCGGAGTATCTCTGCAGAGAGTAACAAGCGTTTTTAGGAGTGCGAGCGTCCCCGCTCGCTACATATAAGGAAGCGAGCGGGGACGCTCGCACTCATATAAAAGCAAAGCAGAGATGCTCCCTTCTTCTCTCTCTTTTCTCTTTCTCTGTGTCCTCTGTGGCCTCTGCGGTTAAAACAAAAAAACCGCCGCCTATCAGTCAGGCGGCGGTTTTTTTCAGCAACTAACTGCCGCCTAAAATTAGTGAGCAGAACCGTTACCGTGATACTTGTCGCTATCGTAGAATCCGTTTTTTGTACCGAAGAACAAACAGCAAACGGTGAAAACTGCTGTCAAGACTGCTAAAACTAACTTAACGTCCATAATTGAGTGTCTCCTGATTTGGTGAGTGAAAATACTCAGATTGTAGAAGATTTTTGGCTGGCGCGCCCGTCTACGGGCGTAGCGCCAGATTTGCTTGGCTGTACTCTGGTGCGGCAGTTTCCTGACGGCGAAGAAATTCGAGGAATTATTGTCGAAACCGAAGCTTACGGCCCGGGAGATCCTGCTTGTCACGCTTACCGCCAGCGCACTCCTCGCAATCAGGCGATGTTCGGGCCTGCGGGGATCTGCTACGTTTACTTAATCTACGGGATGTATCACTGTTTTAACGTGGTGACGGATGCAGAGGGGGTTGCTAGCGGTGTGCTGATTCGAGCTTTGCAGCTAGATGCGCTTCCCAAGGGGTTCGCTGGAATTCCCGAAAAAAAGCGATCGCGCCTCGCCGCCGGGCCTGGAAAACTGTGTAAGGTGCTGGAGATCGATCGAACTTTCAGCGGTTTACCATTGGCTGTAGGGGAACCGCTGCGGTTGGAACACCGGAGCGAGCAATTTCAGCAAGCCGCGGAGGAGGGTACAATAAATTTTGTGCAAACTACGCGGATCGGGATTTCTCAAGGAATTGATTTACCTTGGCGATGGTATGTAGGGAACTCTACTGCTGTATCACAACTCTAGTAATGTCAAAGGTATCACTGTAAATTTTGTCGCTTATCTTAGTGAAATTATGGCTTACTCTTCTGAAAACCCGATCGTACAACTGAAAAAATGCCTAAGTCTGGTTCAGGATGTTAACACTCACGCCGAAGCGAACCGCGCCTTCGAGCAATTGTGCGGGATTATAGATGCTGAAAATCCGATGTCGGCGCAACTTTTGGAGATGCTGTGGGAAGAAGCAATCATGGCGAGGCGATCGGCCTTATTTTGGCAACAAATGAGCGATGTTGAGAAAGATATGGCTAATCGAATGATGGAAAACATGACGCAAATGCGGCAAAACTATTTGCGGCTGATGCAGGAAATGTAAGATTTAGTAATGGGGAATGGGTAATTGCTAATTGGTAATTGGTAATTGCCCCGACTCCGATAGAAAACGAGAGAAACGACTAACAGAAGCAGATTTAACTGCAGTGAGACTCATCGTCCACCAAGCAATATGTGCGTATTGAGAGCAGTCAAACCAAGTGAAAGTGAAAATGAAATAAGCAAGAGCAACCGCTTCAACACCGCGAATAGACAAATTCAGCGCTAAACATACATAATATCCCCAAAGTGCAATAGCAGCCAACAGCCCTAAAATGCCAACTGATAGGGTTGTATCCAGAATCCAATTGTGAGCTTTATAAGTAGGAATTTCTCTGGTGCTGATTTCACCTTTTCGGTTAATATAGTCGTAGGTAAACTCGTCTAAGTTTACAACAATCGGAGTTAGTTGAGGATTTTTGATGTAGGGATAGGCGATGCCCAAGCCGTCAAATCCCCATCCAAGTAGCGGGCGTTTTTTGATGCCACGGGCTGAAAGTGTCCACATGGGCGATCGGCTAGACATGATTTGTGCGATCGAAGGTTTGCTCCAATCTAGCGGCCTGGTGACAGTCATGATGGCAATAGCAATTACACCCATAAGAGCAATGCCTGCAACGATTTTGTAATATTTGCCCCTGAGCAAATAGGCACTAGCCACCATCAGAGCTAAAATAGCACTTCGGGTAGATGTTAACAGCAGCGCGGGAACAGTTAAAATTAAAGTAATTGCAGTTAATTTAGTTGCGGTAAATCTCCCAAACCAACCCACAATAGCAGTAATTGCTATTAATGTTAAAACTATGGCTGCATGGCCGCGATGGGAGTACAATCCTATTGGTTGCTGCCCTTGAAATATGCTGCTGGCATTAACATCAGCTCTGATAATTTGCCCCATTGTCGCGGTATAGTCGATGCGCCAGTCGATGATTTGGGGGAAGATACTAAGAGAAAGAATCATGCCGCCAATTAGCAGTCCTTGGAATTGGGAATTTATGAGTAGCGGGTGTATGGTTAAGAGCAAGCTGTTGCTGAGGGTGAAGGCGGCGATTAACAGCCAGTACAGCCAGCCATCTCCCATTTGGTCTTGACCGAGGAAAGAGGTTAAGGGGAAGGGACTTTGTAGAGTGGAGATAGCTCCAATTGAGAGAAATATTGTCCAAAGTATTAGGGATATTTTCCATTGTCTGGGAATGGTTAGGGCTTTTCTTTGTTCCCACAAGAGGGCGAGATTGACTCCTACTATTAGCCAAATAACGAACACTTTGGGGGAAGTCCAGATGAGGCCCCGGCTGCTTCCCCAAGGGTTGATGAGGATGATGCTGAGGGCAAACAGCAGGGTGTAGAGGGTTTTCATTACTCTTTGTTTTTCCGGTTTTTGAGTCTTTTAATTACAGGCAATACGGCTAGAGCTAATAAAGTTCCTAATGCTGTAGTTGGTTCGGGAACGGCTTCTGCGGGGAGGGCGTCATCATCGGTA
>JBBSNU010000064.1:0-12844 GCA_038260455.1 Chroococcales cyanobacterium
AAGAGTGATAATTGCCAGTTGCCAAAAGACATCTTTTATGCCCCACTGAGCGAGGATAGAATCTTGCTGTTTCACCACCACATCAACGGCAATACCGATTAATGCTGGCGGCGCTAAATCAAAGAATTTATTCAGCAGCGAACAGATACTGGCCAGCCAAATTTTCAGGCGGTAGCGGCGCCCGTACTTCAGCAGCCGCTTCAGGGGATGGACAGGTTCAGAGAGATTTAGTGATGCTTGAGAATCAGTCATAGGAGATATGGTATCGGAAATAGGGCAGAGAATTAAAAATTAGTAGGGTTCACACTTTACCCTGATTTAATTTTTAATTCTCAAATGCCCGGTTCCTAGGCTTTAAATGTTAACACAGGCTTCATTTTAGCGACTATCCCCACCATTTGCGCCTCAACTTGTACGTCAATCACTGGTTGAATTGGTTTGTAAGCGGCCGGTGCTTCTTCGATTCAAAACGGACGCAGAGACAGAATAAGACGGCTTTGGTCGCGTCAGTAAGCGAAGCGTCAAGAATCACCGCACATAAGAGGTCGGTGAGTATGTCAAAGATAATATCGCACCGTCGTGACAACCCGACTTTTTTTAGCTCGCAAAGCCGCCTTCAAAAAGAAAGCAGTTTGATTGTGCAGCAGTCCCTCCCACCAATTTCGCGTCACAAACGCCGGAATAATCAGCGTTAAGAACACTCCCGGCCGCCGCTCTTCAAACAAAGCCAAAAAGTGAGTTAAAGGCTCACCAACAGAACGGTAAGGCGATTCCAGAATTTCCAAAAGAATGTCAGACTGCAAATCTTGCCAATTTTTCATAATCGAGATGGGGGCAGTTTTAAGCAATTTTTGGCTCACAAGTTATAATTATTTCTGGCTTTTTGAGTCTGCTTTAGCTTATGTTCGAGAGCTTGCCAATTTTCGGATGCGATATCACTAATAAACTCGTCGAGACTGTCGCGGTAAATAGAGAGCGATCGCAGCAATTCCTCTCGATTGTATTTCGCCACCATCACTCCCAGCTCGGGATTGCCGCCCCCTACGCGGCTGGTGTCCCGAAAACCCGAACTCGCCAAATGTTGGGCTAAATTAACAATATCCCGATCGCCCTCTTGATCGCACGCAGCAACCAGCGTCGCGCTAGTCATCAGCGGCAAATGAGAAATCCAAGCCACAGCTCGATCGTGCTCCTGTGCTCCGCAACGATAAACTTTAGCGCCCAACAACCGCGCAATTTCCTCCACCTTCTCCACAGACTGCAGCGGAGTCTCAGCAGTCGGAGTCACCACATAAGGCCGCCCCACAAACAAATCCCTTACCGCCGCTTCAATCCCGCTTTGTGCAGTCCCAGCCATCGGATGTCCCCCCACAAAATTCGGCCACAGAGAAGACACAGCTTGTACTATGGGTGTTTTTACGGAACCGACATCGGTTAGAATAGTATCAGGGGAAAGATAGGGCACCAACTCTCGGACGATCGACTCGATCGCTCCTAACGGCGTGCAAATAAAAACCAAATCGGCTCTTGCCATCAGAGACAGGTGTATGCTGGCTTCAGAGACAACACCGCTTTCTTGCGCGCGATCGCAAGTTTGCTGGCGACTCGAAACCCCAAAAACATTAAACCCGCGCGATCGCAAATCCAGAGCGATCGAGCCACCAATTAAACCAAGTCCTACAATACCGATATTCATAGCAATAAAATGGGGATAAATGATACGGTGCCGCCCCCATGACAGTCGAGGAACTCCTGAAAAAATATGCCGCCGGAGAAAGAAACTTTGCCGGAATCAACCTAACTGAGGCCAACCTCAGCGGAGTCAACTTGAGCGGAGCCAACCTCAAGGGTGCGAATCTGAGTGTAGCAAACCTCAGCGGAGCCAACCTCAGCAAAACCGACCTGACAGGTGCCAAACTCAACATCGCCAGACTCAGCGGCGCCCATCTCGGCGGTGCAAACCTCACCAACGCCGACCTCAACGTCGCCTACCTAGTGCGAGTTGACCTCAAAAGAGCCAACCTCACAGGAGCCAAACTGATCAGAGCCGAGCTAATTCGAGCCGAACTCAGTGGAGCCAACCTCAGCGGAGCCAACCTCAGCGGAGCCACCCTCACCGAAGCCACCCTGCGAGGAGCCAACCTCAGCGGAGCCAACCTCCGAGGCGCTCACCTAAGCGGCGCGTGCTTGACAGAAGCCAACCTCGAACAAGCCAACCTGCAAGGAGCCGACCTCAGTCGAGCCGACCTCAGCAGCGCCGACTTGCGAGGGACGGAACTCCGACAAGCCAACCTCACTCAAGCCATACTCAGCGGCGCCGACCTCAGCGGCGTCAATTTGCGCTGGGCAATCCTCAGCGGCTGCAACCTGCGCTGGGCAGATTTGAGCGAAGCCAAGTTGAGCGGTGCCGACCTCAGCCGAGCCGACCTCTGCCACGCCAACTTGCTCAATGCCAGTTTAGTTCACGCAGACCTGTCAAACGCCTATCTGATCCGCGCCGACTGGATTGGAGCCGACTTAACCGGAGCCACCTTAACCGGAGCCAAACTCCACGCAGCTTCGCGGCTCGGCATCAAAACCGAAGGCATGACCTGCAAATGGGTAGATCTAAGCCCCAACGGCGACCACAGCCAAATTTATTGGTTAAACTCCGGAGGAACCAACGAATTTTTTCACGAAACCTTACCCACAGTTCGGATTGTGATTGACTCGCCCCTAGACCAAGGCGCTCATTTTGCCCTAGCTGCAACTTATTACCAAATTGCCCAACAATACCCCAGTTTAAGTCAGCCGCCCACGATCGAAGTCAGCTCCAGGCGCACCGTACTCGCCTTTAAAATGGACAGCGACGATAAATTATTTGCCACCGCTTACGTTGCCATCATTCCTTTTAACGACGCCGCCACAACTCAAAAAAACCTGATAGCTTTGATGAAAATGATTCAATCCCACGACGCAGGCAAACTTAACGTCAAAGAATCCAAACACGTCCAATTATCCAGCAAAGATCTCAACCAAGCTATCAGCAAAGTAGACCAAATTAAAATTTCAAGTTCTTTTCCAAAAATCGGCGAAAGCATCAATTTTTTTCAAATCCCTACACAGATGATCTTAATTAATTCCAGCAATCAAAAAATTAGCGTATATCATCACCCAGCCTTCGGCAAGCGCCAGCTAAAAAAATACGCTCAGAACAATTCAACCACCGCCAAGTTAGCCGAAAACACAAAATTGGGTCAAGCTAATATCAGCAGCATTTTGGATTTTATAAAAGGCTTCCACAATATAGATGTCTAAGCATATTGCATCAAGTGGGATCATCTCAGTTTTGCAAAAAGCATTTTTTTATTGAGCGTGCGAGCTGTCGCGAGCTCGCGTATTGTACTCGCGAGCGGGGACGCTCGCACTATAAATGCAAAACTGAGATGCTTCCGCATCAAGTTACAAAAAATGCTTATGCTATTTAAAGGTTGGCACAACAAAGCTTTGTTCTAGCTAACACATCAGGGAAAGTGAAAAGCATGGACGCCGAAGAACTCATAGCCAAATATGCAGCAGGAGAAAGAGACTTTACTGCCATCCTCCTTTGCGAGGCAAATCTCAGCAGGATCGATCTGGCTGGGGCTAATTTCAGCGAGGCAATCTTGAGCCTTACCAACATGAGCGGCACCAATCTGTCAAACACCAACATGAGAAAAGCCAAACTCAATGTTGCTAGACTCAGCGGTGCTAATCTCAACAAAGCCAACCTCAGCGGCGCTATTCTCAACGTAGCTAACCTGATTCGAGCCGACCTCAGCGAAGCCCAACTCGTGGAAGCTACACTGATCAGAGCCGAATTGATCAGAGCCGACCTCAGCGGTGCAAACTTGAGCGGTGCGAACCTCAACGAAGCAGATTTGAGAGAAGCAACCCTCAGAGAAGCCAATTTAGAGCAAGCTGACCTCAGCGGGGCTCACCTCAGAGGCGCTTGTTTGACAGCGGCCAACTTGGAACGGGCTAACTTGCACAGAGCCGACCTCAGCAGGGCGGACTTGCGAGGAGTCAACCTCTGTAATTCGGAACTCAGACAAGCTAATCTGTCTCAAGCCAACCTCAGCGGCGCTGACTTGCGAGGTGCTAATCTCCGCTGGGCTGACCTCAGCGGGGCGAACTTGACCGGCGCAGACCTCGATGAAGCGAGATTGAGCGGGGCTAACTTGTACGGGGCAAATTTGAGCAATGTCAATTTGTTGAACGCTACTCTGGTACACGCGGATTTGACTCAAGCGAATTTGATTCACGCTGATTGGGTGGGCGCGGATTTGACCGGGGCGGCGCTGACAGGGGCAAAAATTTATGGGGTGTCGAGGTTTAATCTGAAAGCAGATGATATTACCTGCGATTGGGTTGACCTCAGTCCCAACGGCGATCGCAGTCAAATTCAGCGCTTTACCCCACAAGAATCTCAACGGTTTTTTAATGCTACACCGCCGACAGTACAAATTATTGTCGATCGACCCCTAGACCCCGACGCTAACTTTGCCCTCGCGGCTGCCTACCGCCAAATTGCCCGTCAATACTCGGGTTTGAGCCATCCTCCCAGCATAGAAGTTAACTCGCGGCGGACAATAATCTCGTTTAGAATCGATCGGGACGAGCAATTATTTTGCACAGCTTTCGTTGCCATTATTCCCTTTAGCGACGCGGCATTTACTCAAAAAAATCTCATTACTTTGATCAAGATGATTCAACCCCAAAACGGCAATAACCAGGGAGTCAGAGTCTCAAATCTAGTAGTCCAATTGAACGTGATGCTGACCAAAACAATCAGAAAAATAGGGGAAATAAAAATTCAGCCGATTCGCCTCGATCGCGAATTGATGTCGAGTTTTTTCCAATCCCCTACCCAAACTATACTCGCTAACTCCAGCGCCGAAAGTTTGATGGTTCACTATCACCCAGACTTTGGCAGAAACTTGGCAAATTTGCCTGGAGTCACCAAAACCTCGATCAGTCCTGCAATTAAAGCCCAAAGATTCACAACCCCGCCCCTAAATACGGTGGTTGAGTTTGTCAAAAGCTTTTATCAGCTAGGCGAGTCAGGAACGAAAGTTTAATAACTCAAACATCTGCCACATTCCTCTATTTCCAGCAGTGGCGGGGTAAAGAGAGGCTCTTCCTCCCCCCAGAAACACGATCGGGATCTTCCTGGTAATACTAATTTCATAAAGTAGCGCTAGATATTACCCCCCCAACCCCCCCTTACTAAGGGGGGGGCTAAGACTTCATCAGCACATCTTTAGAAAAATGGTATAATATCTGTTGCTGTTAATGTAATTTAAGATATTTTATATTCATGCCAAAAATAAGTTAGCCGATCGGCATTTCATTCAGGTAAAAAAAATGGAAGCTGAAGAACTTCTCAAACGATTTGAACTCGTCAAAAGATACACAGAAGGCGACAGAGATTTTACAGGAATCAACCTGAATGAAGCTAATCTCAGCCGCATCAACCTCAGCCAATCAATTTTAAGGCGGGCTAGCTTATTTATCACCAACATCAGCGGCGCTAACTTGAGCGACTCTGACTTGACCGAAGCTAACCTAAATGTGGCTAGACTCAGCAGCACCAATCTCTCGCGGGCAATCTTAAACGGGGCTAATCTCAACGTAGCCAACTTAGTGAGAGCCGATTTAACTGCCGCTCAATTAATCGGAGCATCGCTGATTAGAGGCGAATTAGTCCGCTGCCAACTCAGCCAAACTAACTTCAGCCGCGCTAATCTGACGGAAGCCGATTTAAGAGAGGTAAAACTGATAGAAGCTAACCTGTGCGGTGCTAATCTTTCCGGTGCAAATCTCAGAGGTGCTTTGGCTTCATCGGCTAACTTTCAAGGAGCTAACTTGCATGGTGCGGATTTGACAAAAGCAGAACTTAATGGCGTGAATTTAATCGATGCGGATCTGAGACAAGCTTGTTTGCAGCGAGTGAATCTCAGCGGTGCCAATTTGAGCGGAGCTAACCTCAAATGGGCTGATTTGAGCGGAGCTAACCTCAACGGCGCCGATCTGATCGATACTAAATTCAACGGAGCTAACCTCAACGGAGCGGATTTAAGAAATACTAATTTAGCCAATTCTAATTTGGTTCACACAGATTTGACAGAAACTAATTTGATTAACGCAGATTGGGTGGGGGCAGATTTGACGGGGGCAATTTTAACTGGGGCAAAACTCTATTTGGTTCCCAGGTTTGGCGTCATCGTCGATAATATTAGTTGCGAGTGGGTTGACATCAGCTCTGCTGGCGATCGCTCTGCGATTCAACAATTTAATTCGCCGTCTGAAGCGAGAAAATTTTTAAATCACACGCCGGGGTTAGTGCGAATTGTGGTTGATGCAGTTTTAGATTACTCAGCAAACATCACTTTAGCAACAGCGTATAGCGAAATAGCTCGGCATTACGGGGCAATGAGCTTTCCTCCCAATATAGAAGTCGGCTACCGCCGGACAACTATAACTTTTAGATTGGAGAGCGACGAGCATTTATTGCCCGTCGCTTTTTTAGCAATTCTGCCTTTTAATGATGCTTTAGGAACTCAGAAAAATCTTGTGGCTGTCAGCAAACATATCGCAAATCAAGATTTGAATAAAAACCGAATTGTGCAGTTGTATAAAGGATTGAATGCAGCGATAGATAATTTAAGTGAAGCGAAGGAAATGCTGCAAACAACACTAAATTTAGCTCGGGAAACCAAGTTTTTTCAATCGCCTACCCAAACTATTTTAATTAGTTCTGGGCAGGAAAGTTTGACCGTGCAGTCTCACCCGAATTTTGGTGGGCGAGGTGGAAAAAATCAGGAGAATAACTTCAGTTTGCCCGATCGTCAAAAAGTAGTTGATTTTCTGGCAAGTTTTGATTATGTTGATTGAGAAATATCAACTGTGAAATCGATTGATTGAGGTAGAAGTCCACAACTCGCTGCTCCGCTTCTTGCGATCGCACTCCGAGCCACACTGGCCCCACCATTTAACGATGGCGCGTCTTGTGGCGCGGGCTTTGCGCTTGGGGCGCAGCGCTTTAATTCAAACGGGGCTGCCCGCAGGAGCTTACCGACAGCGGTATCGAGTCAGTTATTTGATGCCGGTTTTGATGTGGCCCGATCCGGTGATTTTAGTGGCGCCGACACCGCTGCTGGAACATTTGCACCGGGTGGAAATTCCCCGCTTGCAAGAGTGGCTGCAAACAGAGAAGCCGATCGAGATTTATTCCCATAATGCCGATTTCCAAGGGCTGATGCTCATAGAGCCCGACTCTTGGCTGGCGGATAGCTTGGCGGAAAATTCGGAACTTCGCGGCAATATTCCGACAATTATCGACGGTGTGGATGATTTGGAAGTTTGGACGCGGCAGCAGTTGACTGCGGGCTTGCAACCTGCTGACTGGAATGATTTAATGCAATCTAGGCCAATGCTGGCGGATGAAATTAGAGAAGTGCGGGTAGTGCTAACGCGGGCTGTGTTTCTGCATCCAGCTAAGCCTGACGAGTGCTATTTGCTGGAAACGGCAGAGCAAAATATTTTGGAGGGGCTGCTAGCAAAGATCGAGCCTAACGGGCTGATTCCGGCTGCTTGGAGCAATTTTTGGCATCGCTGGCAAACTAATGGCAGACTGCGGTGGGCGCAAATTAATCGATCGGGCGGCTCTTTTTCTCTTTACTGCGCGCCGTTGCAGGTGGCGGAGGTTTTGAGTAAAATTTGGTCTGCCGTGCCTGTGGTGTTGATTGGGGGGGCGGTGGATGTGGAACAGAAGGCTCCGATCTTCCGGCAAATGATGGGGTTGCCTGAGTTGACGAGTGTGAAGTTTTCGCCCGATCGACAAAATGAGTTAATTCAACTGTACATTCCCAACTGGCTGCCGCTGCCGAATACGCCGGAATTTCAGGGAGTTTTAATTCAAGAAATTCGGACTTTGCTGTTGATGAGTGTGTCGGTGGCGGGTTTAACTGTGTTGATTGTGGGTGATGTACCGCTGAAGGCAAGGCTGGCTGCGATTTTGGCTTCTGAGTTCGGTTCTCGGGTGCGGGTGGAAACAACTGATGTGGGGGAGAATGGGATTTTGGTGACTGGGTGGGAGTTTTGGCGGGAATATCAGGGGGAGTTGAGCGCGCCTCACTTGCTGGCGATCGCCACTTTGCCGCTACCCAGCTTGGAAAATCCTTTGGTGACGGCGCGTGTGGCTGATTATAAGGAGCGGCGCTTAGATTGGTTTCGGTTGTATTTGCTGCCGGCGGCGCTGAATGAGTTGCAGCGGGCGATCGCGCCGGTGCGAGAACGTCAGGGGGTTGTGGCGATTTTTGACAGTAGGGTGATTCACCGCAGTTACGGGCAGCAGGTTTTAGCGGCGCTGAGTCCGTTTGCGAGGATTAATTATTTGGATACCACTTGGCTGACGCAGGCCTGAGATGACCTGTTGGCGTATAATTTGGTTGGTTATACAATTGAAATCTGATTTAGCAGACAAAGATTATGGGTGAAGCTAAGCGTCGCAAAGAGTCGATCGGCGATGAATTCCGTAAAGAAGAGCGCATCGTTTCCTGGCTACCAATCACGAAAACCCAAAGTGAAGATTTTGTGAGGTGGACATCTCGCGGAAGCTGGATGGGGATTAGTCTGTTGGTGGGTTGGTGGATTGTGGTGCGGTTTGTTGGCCCTGCGGCGGGTTGGTGGGTGGTTGATTGATGGCAGACTCGACAAATGCCTGTATTCTTGGCATTGTGTCGAGTTTCACTCGGAAACAAGCGGCTGAATTTTTTGGAAAATTTTAGTTGCGAATATTGAGTCAGTATGTTATGTTAGTTATCTTAGGGCAATTAGCACAGTGGTAGCGCACTTCCTTCACACGGAAGGGGTCACTGGTTCAAATCCAGTATTGCCCATATTTTTAAGTGGTAAAATTTGATTGGGAAAAGGCGATGGCATCGATCCTGAATGTGATTCTGTTTGGAAGTAAGTTAAGCTCGAGTAATAGACGCTCTTCAAATTGGTAATGGATACTTTGAAAAAATGAAGCTCCCAAACTATGAAAGAGTAATTTATGAGGACAGCCCCCTAATTGAGGTTATTGCTCAACTTAGATTTCCAACTATCCTGAAAATTGCCAGCCAACAGCCTGTAGACTTTCAAGATAGTATAAGGTTTGAATACCCAATTTTTGAAACTTCTAGAAATTTGCAGATCCCGGTTGAGCTATCTAATCTTTTAACCCAATTCAGCTCAAATTTTACCAGTGACTTGACTTCAAGTGACTTGACTTATCAATTTAAGTCAGAAGACTTGAGTTGCCAGATATCTTTAGACAAAAACTCTATAACGCTTGCTACGACAAAGTATGAAAGATATGAAAATTTTATTGATAAATTTAAACGCGCTGTAGAACTTTTTGAAAAGATATATAATCCCTCTTTTTATTCACGAACAGGACTAAGATATCGTGATTTAATTATTAGGTCAAAACTAAATATCAAAGACAAAGAGTGGCATGAATTAATACCGCAACATATTGCTTCTGAACTGTATACACCAGAAGTAGCAGATTCAATTCAAAATTTTGTAAAAAATTTACAGCTAAAAACTGAATTCGGTCAAGTTAATTTTAGTCATGGGCTTGTTAACGTTAGGGACACAGAAAGAGGTATAGATGAAACAGCTTATTTATTAGATACTGATTTTTTTACTGAGGATAAAATAGAAAAAAGTGAAAATGCCTGGAAAATACTGGATAACTACAACCATACAGCCAGAAATCTCTTCCGCTGGGGTATCACGGAAGAGTTGCACAGAGCAATGCGACCTCAACCAATATAATCCTATGCACGTAACAACTGGTGGTACTCAAAGCAAAAATATAATTGGACAAAGGTATGAAGTTTTACCCACTCCTGCTCAGACGCAGTATCGGCACACTTTAGCATCTGGTACTCCTAGCTTAAAAATCGAAGTTTCCATCGAATCACCTATTAGTGGTGAATGGTTTGGTCAATTCAATCAAAACACCATCACTTGGGTTAAGTGCTTAACGCTACTCAATCTGCTTTTTGCTAACACTCCAGAAGGATTGCAAGAAGCATCTGAAGTGCTTGAACGAATGGTGGAATATTATAGTGACTGTCGGTCTGATTTAGGACAAACTACCTTACCTAAAGAATTAGGATTACTTACTGGTAGCGTATTACCTAGCGAAGTCAGACCACCTTTAATTCTAGATTTTGAGTAGCTAACCATGAGTAAACCTTTGATTTACAGAGCCTCGAATGACAAAGAGGCTCTTAGACAAGGGGAAATTCTGACTGGACTTATACAGGTTAAACCAGTTGCAAGTGAATCTTCTCCAAACCTCGATCAAATTCAGTACCTCGCTCAAATTCAGTTTAAACCTATTGTTCATCCTTATGCAATTATTGTTACTCAAAACTGTGATTTAGATTGGGACTATAGCGCTAGGCAAAATCGAGATAAACCTAATAAGTTATTAAATTCTATACTTTTTTGTCAAGTAGATACAGGTCAAGAAATTCGCTCCAACAAAACAGTTCAGCTAAATTCAGCAGATTGGAATTTAGTTAAATCTAATCGTTATCAGCAATACCATTTTTTGGAAAAAATACCTCTAGAACGTGAATCATCTCAGGAAGGCATACCAGAATTAACAGTAGATTTTAAAAAAATTTTTGCGATAGATGCTGATTTCTTATACGATCAAATAAATAATAATTTTGCTAAACGACGTGCTGTGCTTGAAAGTCCATATTTAGAAGACTTTTCACATCGTTATCATGACTTTCATGGGCGTGTAGCACTTCCTGCACAACATGAAAGTGAAAAGGGGGTATAAGGGGAAAATTAAGCTGGAGAAAAACGGACGGGAAATAAAAAGGAATTGGTGTTTAGCTTAAGCTTCAACATATTCGCAAATAGAGACTGGTTCGGGAATAGGAAAAGCATCCTCTTGTAGTCCTTCAATATGAAATGCGATCGCCTCTTTAATTAAATGCCTCACCTCTTCTAAACTTTCAGCCACAGCTACACATCCAGGTAAATCGGGAACATACGCACCGTAGCTAGTTTCACCTTTTTCAATTACCACAGCATAACGCATTAATCTTCCTCCTTTATAATTAATTAGACACTGTTCAACAATACCAAAACGATCGATCGCCCAAAACACCCATTTTTTACTACAAGTATACTACAATAAGAATGTAGCTCGTGTCTCTGCAGGAGGTTTCCTCGTGACAAATCCCAATCTTCCTCAAAATTTCAACCTCATCGTGCCCGCAGGAACCCAAATTGTCACCAAAATTGAGGTCAAAAACCCCGGTGGAGACAAATCTTGGAAACAAGGCGCAGTAGGTGCCATCGTCAAATCACCTACAGACAATTCCCACGCCTATTTAGTCAAACTCCCAGACGCAACACAAGTTAGTCTGCGGCGACACGAATTCAGCATCCGCAAACAATTTCAAAGCGAAGGATTGCAGTCAGGAGGAGATTTTCTTGCCGAATATAACCTTTATGATTCTGTGATTTACCGCTGCGTTGTTGGTTCGAGAGCCTACGGTTTGGATAACGAGCAATCTGATACAGACAGGCGCGGGATTTACCAGCCGCCGGCAATTCTTCATTGGTCGCTTTATGGCATTCCAGAACAATTGGAAAACCAGGAAAATCAAGAATGCTATTGGGAACTGCAAAAGTTTCTGGTTTTGGCGCTGAAAGCTAATCCCAATGTGCTCGAATGTTTGTACACTCCTTTGGTAGAAACTATTTCTCCTGTCGCTGCTGAATTGCTGGAAATTCGCGAAATATTTCTTTCGCAATTGGTTTATCAAACTTACAATAGTTACGTTTTGTCGCAGTTTAAAAAGATGGAGCAAGACCTCCGCAATACTGGGGGAATTCGCTGGAAGCACGCGATGCACTTGATTCGGTTGCTGCTGTCAGGAATTACGGTACTTCAGGAGGGGTTTGTGCCGGTGCGGGTGCAGGATTATCGATCGCAACTTTTGGCTATCCGCAATCAAGAAATATCCTGGGATGAGGTGAATCGCTGGCGGTTGAGCTTGCACGCAGAGTTCGATCGCGCTTTTGCTGAAACTAAGTTACCAGAACGCCCTAATTACGAGGAAGCTAATCTGTTTTTGATTAAATCTCGTCAAAGTGCGATCGAATAGTTCGTAGTGGGGGCGTCAGGCCGCGCCCCGTGTGGGGCCGGCAGGGCGGCCAACGCACCCAGGCCCACCCCCGCACAAGATATAAAAAATAAAAACAAATGAAAAATACACATACATTCCATATTCCTGTTATGGGAATTGGATTTACAATAGACTCGCCATTAAAAGTGGCACAGTATGGGATAGATTCTGTAATTTCATTAGTAGACGATATTTTACTAGAGAAATTAAGGAAAATGTACAGCGAAAAATTTGAGATTCCATACAGCGAAATAACAGACAAAATAGACGATTTTAGAGCAAAAAGAATAACGTCGTATTTAGATATGATGAGCGATTTGGTTGATAAAAAATTTGAAGATTTAAAAAACATAACGAGCGAAAAAAGCGAAGAGATTAAAGCCTATTTTAATATGCTGCCTTCTGGGTTGGCAATTAAAGAAGAGTTTAATAAGTTCACAGAAAAAGGACTTCCTATTTCTGAAGTTAAAAATTGGCTTTCACAAAACTTGATCAAAGGAAGTATTGATGTCAATATCATGACTAAAGTTGATAAAGACAACTATATTAAAGGCGAAAAATTACCCGTTGAGTATAACGATGCGCATGCTGCTTTACGTGGTTTTGCT
>JBBSNU010000065.1:0-12830 GCA_038260455.1 Chroococcales cyanobacterium
GTCTTTGCCCATGAAGTGGAGTTCTAGCTTGCCGGTGTAGTCTGAGATCGGGGAGAAGCTATCGAGTTCTTCGATCAGTCCGGCTTCTAGGAACCAGCGAAAACTTGCCCGCTGGATTTCGATCAGGTCGGGCAAGGTGAATGCGAATTCTGCGTAATCTTTACTGATCATGGGTGTCCTTTTTTCGCTGTGGCTCTAGCTTTTTACATTGCGCCAAGGCTTCTTGGCGTTTTTACTTTCTTGTGTTTTTTTGATGGATTGTGTGAGAGAATGTATATGATATTTTCGATCGCGCTCCGACTGTTGGAACGGTTATTTGTGCGGGTTGCTCGCATTACTTTTGTGCGGATTTGCGCTTGATTGAGATGTTTTTAGAGCCGATATTCGGCTACTTCAGGGTAAATTCCCCATACATTTGACTCCTCAAATTGACTCGAAAGCTATTGCCAAATTACTGAGGTTCCAAGTTTCTTCCTATCTGTAAGTTTGACTGTTTAAGTTTGAGTTTTTGCTGGCAATTTTTACTAGCGAAGGTTGTGCTGGCCCGATTGCTGGCAGTTCGCCGGCTGCTGCGCTCGCGGGGATAGTCAGCCAAAGCTCGATCGGCTGGTTCTATTATTATAGGGCGCAAATTCGATCGCAGCAGGCAACGTCAAAGGAATCTCAGGGTGAGGATGAATCCGGTTTTTAGGGCAAACAAAATATAGATGAGATTACTCCTTACCCCGAAGGCTTGCCTCTAAATCGATTAGTTTTCCTCGTTTCCTTGCTCTATAGCGAGTGAAAGGCCGAATAGCTGACAGGCATTTTCGGTTGTCTGCCGCGACAAAGTTAAAAGAGAAACTCCTCTCAATTTTGCAACTTGCTCGGCTACGTAGTATACGTAAGCTGGTTCGTTGCGTTTTCCCCGCTGGGGTGCGGGGGCGAGAAAAGGGCAATCCGTTTCAACTAGGATGCGATCGCTATTTACCATACAAGCTGATTCTTGTATTTGCAAGGCTTTTTTAAAGGTGACTGTTCCGCTAAAACTGATGTAGAAACCCAAGTCTAAAAACCATTGGGTTTCTTCGGGCGTACCTCCCCAGCAGTGCATCACTCCCCGCACGGGGCCGCGTTTTTCCCAAAAGTTCCGCAGCATTTCGGCCATTGGGGCGGCAGCGTCGCGACAGTGGATAATGACTGGTTTGTCAAGTTCCCTGGCGATTTCAAGCTGTGCCTCAAACACTTTAAACTGGTGTTCGCGATCGTCAGCTTTAAAAAAGTCCAGTCCGGTTTCGCCGATCGCCACTACCCTAGAGTCAGAACTTGCCTTTTCGCGAATCTGACTCGCTGTTTCATCTTTCCACTTGGCGGCATCTAGGGGATGAAGCCCCACCGCAAACGAGACTTCTGGAAATCGATCGGCGATTGCTTGAATTGAGCCAAACTCTGCCGGCTCAACACAAGAATGAACTAGCCGAACCACACCAGCTTCGCGCCAGCGTTCTCGAATAGTTTCTAATTCAGACTTGTAAGTCTCAAAGTTGATATGAACGTGAGTGTCAATGAGCTGCATGGGGGAGTGGGAGAATTAGAGAGTGGAGGAGTGGGAGAGGGGGAGAGGGGGAGAGGGGGAGAGGATGAGAGGGGGAGAGTAGAAAATCTTCCCTGTTCTTTTTTTCCTCAACATCCATCCGTTATATTGGTCAAATTCCTACGCAGATCGTTGCCGAACTTGCCTTTTCCTTTTTCCCTCAACATCCATCCGTTAAATCCGTTACATCCGTTACATCCGCTACATAATCCGTTGCCGAACTTCCTTCTGTCTTACGATGCTGCTTGTGTTTCGTGCGGCTTGAGGGTTCTTGCCAAGCGGGACTTTTTGCGATCGCCGTTGTTGCGGTGAAGTACGCCTTTTTTGACAGCTTTGTCAATTTTGCTGTAAGCCTCAGACATCCGCTGCTGAATTTCTTGCATTAATTCAGGGCTCGGAGTTGCGGCGTACTTTTCGACGGCTACAAAATACTTCTTCATCAAAGTTTTGACCGCTGACTTGTAAGATTTGTTGTACAAGCGGTTGCGCTCGGCGATTTTGACTCGTTTGACTGCGGACTTAATATTTGCCATAGTTCAGTTGCTGGAAGTAGGTATTCATTGATACACACCCGTCTGGAGAAAGTCTCAAGACACGGGAATTTTGCGACAAGCTTTTCGGGAGCGAGCCACAAAAAGCTTGATTTTTAAAGGCTGAGTCAGTCGATTTGAGGTTGGAAATTTGAGATTTAGTCCGCAGGTGAACCTGGGATCTCGAACCAAAGTCTAAAATTTTGAGCTCTCCACGACTCACGACAAGGCGAGTGTCGGGGGCTTCCGTTTTTGGGCGAGTCGGACAGCCACTACCGCTAGCTCAGCTCGAACTGAGTCTGTGGGTACTTTTGGGCGACGCAATAATTTTTTATTGACTCATTTAACTGCCAATTTTTTATCCCTGACGATACCCAAAGGTATGATACAGGTGTTACAGAGGCTAGTTGCGGGCGATCGACCGTCACGAGTTAAAGTCACGGTTTCTGACGCGCAATTTTCAATTATACAATAATTTGGCGTTTTTCTATAAAAAAACGATCGGGTGTTGGAAAAACTAATATAGCATCTATTCTGCTTAAAATCCCATTCCCGGAAAAATCCAAGTTAAGCTATAAGAAAGAATACGGGTTATTTGGGCTTCTTGCCGAAGCACTCATCGAAGGAAGAAGGAAGAAGAAGGAAGGAAGAAGGAAGAAGGAAGAAGGAAGAGGGAAGAAGGAAGAGGGAAGAAGGAAGAAGGAAGAGGGAAAAAATTCCCCCCCTCTCCCATCATCATCATCATCATCATCATCCTCCTCCTCCTCCTCTGTGTCCCTCTATCCCTCTGTCCCTCTAGCTTCTCCCCTTCTCCCTCCGCACCCGGTTCTCTGGCGATCAATTTCCAAGGAAGGTTGTGGCTTGTCCTCAGTGTTGCAAAATCCCGACAGAGATTTAAACGCTGCACTGAAGCCTGTGAAAATGCCGCGAGTCTGGCAGTTTAAGCTTGTGGACTGGTGGTGGCATACTTTTCTAGGATATAGCCACAAAAATCCCAAATTGTCAAGCAAATGTCACTGAATTATTGACGGCATTCCTAATCTCCATGCTGCGAATTATTACTCAGTGGGTTGAGGCGCAAGCTGAACTGCGACGAATCTGCGATCGCACCCATGACGAACTCATCGTTCACAAAGAAGCCACCGTGCGGGAGGTGCTGCAAGCTGTCAAGCGCAAAGGTGACAAAGCTGTGCTGCACTACACTGCTGAATTCGATCGCATGACTCTAAATGCGGAAGATTTGCGGGTGAGCGGCGCCGAATTGGATGCTGCTTATCAACAGGTGTCCAAAGAATTATTAAATGCGATCCGGCTGGCTTGCAAACAGGTAGAGGCGTTTCATCGACAGCGCGTCCCGAAGTCTTGGGTGCAGTTTGGTGATGACGAGATAGTTTTGGGCAAACGCTATACTCCGGTCGATCGCGCGGGAATTTACATTCCTGGCGGTCAGGCATCCTATCCAAGCTCGGTGATCATGAATGCGGTTCCTGCGAAGGTCGCCAAGGTTCCGAGACTGGTGATGTGTACTCCCCCCGGACAAGAGAAAAAAATGAATCCTGCGGTGCTGGTAGCGGCTCAGGAAGCGGGAGTTGATGAGATATATCGGGTAGGCGGGGCTCAGGCGATCGCAGCTTTGGCCTATGGTACGGAAACGATTCCCAAGGTGGATTTAATTACTGGGCCGGGGAATATTTACGTCACGCTGGCGAAAAAACTGGTTTACGGAACTGTGGGGATCGATTCTCTGGCGGGGCCTTCGGAGGTGCTAATTATTGCCGATGCTTCGGCGAATCCCGTACACGTAGCTGCGGATATGTTGGCGCAAGCCGAGCACGATTCGATGGCGGCGGCGATTTTGCTGACGGCGGATTCGGTGCTGGCGAGACAGGTGGTGGCTGAGGTTGACAGACAGTTGACAAATCACCCGCGCCGGACTTTGACGGAAAAGGCGATCGCGAATTACGGTTTAGTTGTAGTGGTTGAGTCTCTGAAGGCGGCGGCGGAACTCTCTAACGAGTTTGCCCCGGAACACTTGGAATTGCAAGTTGCAGATCCCTGGGCTTTGCTAGACCAAATTCGCCACGCTGGGGCGATTTTCTTGGGCTGCTCGACGCCGGAAGCTGTAGGCGATTATTTGGCTGGCCCGAATCACACTTTGCCGACTTCTGGGGCTCCGCGCTATGCGTCGCCGCTGGGTGTCGAAACTTTTATGAAGCATTCGAGTTTGATTCAATATTCGCCGGCTGCACTTAAGAAGGTGAGTAGGGCGATTAATGTTTTGGCGGAAGCAGAGGGGCTTCCTTCTCACGCTGATTCGGTGCGGCTGCGGACTGAAAATGACGGAGAGGGTGAGTTTTAGATGGTAGATAGGAGATTGGCGATCGGGATTTACGCAATTCGGGCTTAAGAAACCCGGTTTCTTCCAATATCTTGCTTAAATGACGCAATTATGTTAAGAAACCGGGTTTCTGTGTAGGTAATGATGATGCGGCCCGGCAGCGCGAAGTTGTGGAAAGTAGTCGATAATTAACGCGAAGTCTAAAGTCTAATATCTGAGATTTAAAGGTGCATTATATTGAATACTATTTTGGTGGCGATCGACAATTCAGATTTAGCGACTCAGGTACTGCAAGTTGTAGGACAATTTCACCTAGAACCGACGGCAAAGGTGATTCTAGTTCATGTTGTCAGTTCTGGTACGTCGGATTTTGACGCGGTTGTCGATCGACCTCACGCTCAGGGAAAGGAGATTGCTTACCGAGAAGTGGAGAAGTTATTGCAATCTTATCAGCAAAAGTTGCCTTGCCAGAGCGAGTTAGAGATTGTTTCGGGGGAACCGGCGCAGGAGATTTTGCGTTTGGCGAATATTTATAAAGTGGACTTAATTGCGATCGGCTGTCGGGGTTTGACTGGTTTGAAGCGGATTTTGGAGGGTTCGGTAAGCGCTGAGGTTGTGGCTGAGGCTCCTTGTTCGGTGTTGGTGGTGCGGGCCAAGTAGGTAAGGGGATTAATTGTAGGGTGCGTCAGCCAAGAGTTATTGAACCTGCATACAATATAACGCGATCTGACGCACCCTACTACTATCAATTTAGGTCATAATTCATGGTAAATTTTATAGTGCTCTCTCCAGTTCCTAAAGGAGTACGCACAGAACGAGGAAATAGGAACTCAAAACTAGACACTCTGTTACCTAAACCGATATAATTACTACCAGTTCGACCCATAATCAGTACAGTCTCTTGCCAATTGCCACCATTTACCCTGTAGCGAAATGGCATGGGACCAGTGTAGCCAGCAGTCTGCTCTGGATTGACATAGAAACCAACAATCTGTTTGTTTGATTGATCTTGTGGTGGTGTATAGGGACCAAACTTGCATTCAAAGCTAAATTCCGCTCGGGGAATGAAACAGTATCCGGTTTTTTCTGAGCCAGCCCAGTTGTTGGCTAAAGCCACAAGGGGAAATGACATTAGAGTTGCTAGGATGGAAAATGTAGCTCCTAAAACCGTAAGTTTTGCAGTGTTTTTCGACATTTTTTGACTCTGATTAGATATAGGTTTACGTGGATTTGAATGGATTGGTAAGCGAGAGGAATAGGAGCGATCACCCGTCGGGTGAGGAGGGCGATCGCTATCTTTAGTCAGTCACAGTTAGGTAGCACTGATATCTGCTAACGTTACTTTTTGCCAAAAGCGATGAATACAGGCTGGTAGGAGCCTCTATCTGGCTGCCAATAGAAAACAGAAAGTTGCTGTTTCGTCATTGCAACAGGACCTCCCTGGTGCATTGGATCGGCAACGATATATTTGCCATCAGGTGTTTTTCCGAGAATTGCGTTGAGGTGTGGTGTATAGCCATCACCCACTCTTTGCGGGAACTGTTGACGCCACTCAGGTCGTAAAAATCCCCAAGATATAACAGGCTTTCCTTGATTAAGAGATTGATCTAACTGAGCCCATCCTTGTAAATCTTCTGGTTTACCACCTGTCTTTGTGATTCCTGCTTTGATTTGATCCCAGTTAGTGCTTTGTCTGTCTAAATCCAGTACATTCAAACCTTGTTTGACACTATTGGAATATCCAAACATCTGGGCCCGTGCATAGTCTATGCTAGTTTCAACGCTGATATTAGCTGGTTCTTTACCAAGCATCTTCAAAATCATAGCTAAACTAGCAGGACCACAGTTATTGCTGCCGTTAGGTCCATTTGGATTATATTTAGCATTAAGGTATTGAAGCTTGAAGAAAGGATCAGCCAGTTGTATGCTAGTAGGTAATTGACTATTATTTCCCGAATTGAGGGTGACTTTAGCCGTACCATTATTCAGCCATTCGAGAGTTCCCTTCTCAAAATTTTGTCGCCAATTGCCATTGCCAGTATAGGATTCTTCACTGGTAGGCAAGCCTAGCTGACTATCTTGTCCCCGCAGCACATTTAAGTAATAATTACCCAAACTACCGTGAACGGAAAAAGTACCATTTGCTGAGTGGAAAATAGCACCATTTTGGAAGTTTTGCCGCCATTTACCACCAGGTGGAAATTGGTATTCACGACCTGTAGGCTGACCCAAATCCTTAGCTATATTTGGATTTTTGTCGTAAAAATATCCAATGCTACCTTGGACGGCAAATGGCCCTAGATCTGCCTGTAGTAGATGCCGTTCTCCGTTAGTTGCTGCGCTGGTTTTATCCTTTTTATCCATCTTCTCAGTGAAATCTGGAGCGGCTGTCAACTTCTTGATTTTTTTGGCAACTCTTGGTATCGCCTGACCAGTTAGTGAATCTACTGATGAATCAGTTACGATTGTGCTAACATCCTTCTGAGTGAAATCTGGATCGGTGGCCAACGTTTTCAGACCATTGTCAAGTTTTTGCATTGCTTGACTCGTTAGTGAATCTACTGATGGATTGGTTACGGTTATGCTAACATCAGCCCTTGATAAATCAGTTTTCTGGAGCGTCAACGATGTGTTAGGCAGGATAAGACTCTCGTTATTGTCTGGTATTAAAGTCGGGATGTTAACCTCTTTACTCGCATCACCCGCTAGGAAGCGATTAGCCTCTAACTGGGGTATGATTCCTGTATTCGATTCTCGGCTAATATTCAAACCTGCAACGGGAATGCTGGCAGATGCCATTGAATTTTTACTTTCATCGGGAATGAATGGGACAAGCATATATTTTCCTGTTTGTTCTGTATTTGGTGTGAATTGTTGAAGTCAAAACAGATATTTCCGAACCCGCTCTCTATAACTTTATGAAGAAATTGCGGGTTGCTTTTTGCCTTAAAGCAAATCTATCAAATGCAAAATGTGATTGCAAGATGAATGCGATCGCATTTTGTAGCATACAGGTGTAAGAAATTGTGACATCCTGTTGCGTTATACTAAAAAAAACCTCAAACCTCTTTCTCACAATGAACGAAATCACTGTAGATAAGGCGCTAGACTTGATAGACTCGCTGGTTTATGGCAAAACAGGAAAACATCTCACTGAGCTAGCAAAGTTGATATTTCGCGGAGTGTGGGAAGGGAAAAATTACAAAGAGATTGTGGCCAAAAATAACCGTTGGAGTGCGGGTCATGCTAGAAAAGCAGGTTCTGATTTGTGGCAGCTACTTTCAGCGATTCTCGAAGAACAAGTCAACTTCTATAACTTGAAGGCAGCAGTAGATAGATACTCGCGCCTGCAACCGCCAGCTATTGAAAGTGTCGCGGTAGAAGAACCAGCAATCGCAGTTAATAATCGCGGCTTTGACTTTTATACCAATGGTGACTTAACTCAAACTAAAAAAGAGTTCGATTTAGCCCTTAACATCCAACCAAATAATGCCGCAACTTACTACAATCAGGCATGGAGTTACGAACGATTTGGAGATTTTAACCACGCTATAAAGCTCTATCGTAAAGCGGCCTTGCATGGTTTTGCGGCTGCTTACTGTAACTTGGTTCGCTTGCACATCATTGAAGATAAAAAGTATGACTTGGCTGTTGATATCTGTGGGCAAGGTTTAAAATTGGTAAAAGAAGATACCGTTGAAACCGACAAAATTGTCAAAGCAGCATTGTTGACTTACCTCTCTTGGGCTTGGATAGAACTAGGACTCTATGAAGAAGCTTTGGAAAAGCTACAAGAAGCTTTAGAGTTAGATAGCGATCGCGCTTCTACTCACGCTCTCCTGGCACAAGCTCTAGAAAACCTGGGACACCGTACTGAGGCTGCGGAAGCTTGGAAAAATTACGTTAACAAATATCCCAAGTGCGATAGCCGAGACAAAGGTGTTTGGATGGGGATGGCACGAAAACGCCTGAAGGAACTGTCCTGCACATCGCCCACCAATGGTAATCTGGATTAATTAAGGACAGTGATATTTGTTACCATCCCTGTCTAGGCAAATCTTTTGAGCCACGTTATTCTTCAACAATGTCTCAGTTTTCACTGTTGGGTTAGTTGACGTGCTGGCAACTGCCCCCAATGCCAAAGTCGAAGGGGCGATCGCACATATTAGTATGAACAAGGGGGAAATCAAGACTTTGCAATTCATTCTCGTGTCTCCTAGTCAAGTTTTTGAGTAGGGAACCAACGAGTTAGCGCTAACTGCTGTCTCCATACTTCCAGCATGAGGCAGGCAGAAAAGCTTTCAGGGTCACATCTGGGTCATTATTTGGTCATTTTGAGGACTAGATTAAGTGAACCAAAACTGAACCAATCAAAAACATAAGTAGAAAATCATTTATGGCTGCGACTCTCAGAGCTTCTGACAAGGGGTTAAAAATTATTGATCGGCTTAGGATTAAAAAAGGCTGGTCAAAAAGAGAAAAGGCTTGGTATGAGTTGGCATATATTTCAGAATCAACCTTAAAGAGATTTTGGAAAAAAGAGTCTATTTCCTATAAAATTTTTGTCAAGATTTGTACAGTTATAGAGGCAAACTGGGAAGATATTATTGACGAAGGCGACCCTCAAATTGAGGAACAAACTCCGCAATCTCAACTAACTACCTACCAAAACATTCCTTACACGGGTGCTATTAAATTTGTAGGAAGACAGACGCAACTAGAAACCCTGCACCAACAATTGCAACAGCAAGATCGGATTGCCATTGTTGCTGTTGCTGGCATGGGCGGAATGGGAAAAACAGAATTGGCTGTGCAATATGCCTATCAGCATTTAACTGACTACCCAGACGGTATTTGCTGGTTGGAAACCGGAGCAAAACAGAACATTTACGAGCAAATTATATATTTTTTCCAAATTTATCTACATTTAGAAGTGCCGCAAGAGCTAGGCGGAAAACAACTGAATTTCAAGCAACAAGTAGATTGGTGCTGGCAGAACTGGCCAGGAGCGGGATCTGTGCTAGTTGTGATAGATGATGTTGCGGAATTCCCCGAAATCAAGCCTTACTTACCGCCTGCTAAATCCCGTTTTAAAGTGCTGATGACAACCCGGCTTAAGTTGACCAACATTCAGAATTTAAGTTTGGATGTGTTGACTTTAACAGCATCTTTAGAACTCTTAGAATCAGAACATCTAGTTGGCAAAGCTCGGATCGAACAAGAACCAGAAACTGCTAATGTTCTCTGTGAGTGGTTGGGATATCTGCCATTAGGGTTAGAATTGGTGGGAAAGTATCTAAATCAAGTGCCGGATTTATCCTTATCAGTGATGCTATTCCGGTTGCAAGAAAAATCACTAGAACATCGCTCGCTCATCCGCAAACAAAATGATCCATTTTGGGATTTGACTGCTCAACGAGGAGTAGCAGCAGCTTTTGAGTTGAGTTGGGAAAAATTAGATGGCGACACCAAATGCTTAGGCAAGCTGCTAAGTCTGTTTGCTTCAACTCTCATTCCTTGGCATTTAGTTGAGAGTGTAGAACAGCAACGCTGTCAGCGTTCCCCAAAAGGTGAAAAGTTCAACCCAGAGAATTTGGAAGAAGCTAGAATGAATTTAATCAGCTTCCATTTGATTCAATACAATGGGGAACAAAGCTATCGTTTGCATTCACTAATCATGGGATTTTTCAAAAGTAAGTTAGAGGAATAAAAATATGCAAATAACTGAACTAAAGCAATTAACTGAAGCTGAAGAACTCAAATATGCTTTTGCAGAAGCAATGGCAGAGGAAGCTAAAAAAGTGCCTCTGTCAGCTAGCGAGAATCACCCTCAGTTTATGGCAGCAATGACTCTCAGCATACCTCATATAGCAGAAGCGGCAACGTACCTAACAGATTTTCTTGAAGGCGATCGTTTAATGTGGCTGTTTGTCGGCTTAGAAAGGTTTGACCGCATTCGAGGGTTTTATAAACAAGCAGGGCGTTGGTCTGAAGAATGTTTATTCGTTACTAAAGCTCGTTTCGGTGAATCTCATCCCTTTGTAGCGCACAGTCTCGGTAATTTGGGATTGAACTATAAAAAGCAAGGCAGGTATCAAGAAGCCGAAAAATTCTATTTGGAAGCTTTAGAAATGAGCAAACACGAACTGGGAGAAACTCATCTTGATGTGTCAGGAAGCTTAAATAATTTGGGAACGCTTTATAATTATCTAGGGCAAACCAAGGAAGCCGAAACCATGCTTTTAGAAGCTTTAGGAATTAGAAAACTGAGGCTAGAGGAAAAGCATGAAGATTTAGGAGATAGCTTGCACAATTTAGGAGAATGCTACAGGCTTCAGAAACGCTATGTTGAAGCAGAACAATTTTACGATATAGCTCTGAAAATGAGAAAAGAATTATTTGGGGAAGAGCATTCTGATGTAGCAGATACTCTCAATGGATTAGGATTGCTTTATCACGATTGGGAACGTTACAGCGACGCTGTACCGATTTTGTCACAAAGCGTTGCACTGTATCAGCGCTTATTCGGAGAAGAACACCCCGATCACACTTCTAGTCTAAATAACTTGGCAATGGTTTATCATGGTTTAGAACGTTATGAAGAGGCAGAATTAAATTATTTAAAAGCCTTGGAACTAAATAGGAAACTTTTAGGTTCAGATCATCCAACTGTAGCCATTACCCTCAATAATTTAGCAGCATTATACAGAGATTTAAAACGGTACACCGAAGCAGAAAGCCGATATTTAGAAGCGATTAAGATATGCGAGCGCCGTTTAGGGTCTTCTCATTCTGACACTATTTACTACCGCGAAAAACTTGAACTTCTCCGTAGCGTAGTCAAAGGTGCTAGCTAAGTACAGAACAAAAAACTTGATACCTGTGAATTGATGGCCCAGGTGTATGATCTTCACGTAACTTATTTGATTTTTCTCAACAACTGCCAAACCAATTCAATCAAAAAATCAACTCACCTCTTGCTTTTGAAACAATGCAGGCAATGGTTCGTTCCCAAAATCCAGCAATTCACCAGCCACAGGCAGCCACTCATCATTTAGTTCTTGACAAGCAATAGCTATCACCCTGTCAAAACTACCATCGCAGGGGATGATCACTTCATAAACAAAACTATCTTCTGCGGTTAAAAAAGTATCTCGGATATCAATACTTCCAGACCGAACCCGTTTAAACCGACCTATAGAAATGGGAACATAAAGCCATCTTCCCATTTCTTTTGTTTGACTTGCCCAAGCTGCAAGAAATATCTGTTCTGACGCATTTCGGCAAGCAAATAGGCACGGTACATCGTAATACTCGTACACTTCGATAATTTCCAATTTGCCTAAATGAGTAGACTCTGGAAGCAGGCTCATAACTATACCTCACTCAGTGACATCAACAGCTTCAAATAAAGTCAAGGCTTCAACGTTAGTAGGAACCCACCAACTGTGGTGAGAATTCTTAGTACCCGGTGAGGGAGTGTGCTTTATTTGTCCTGAATCGGGAGTCAAATTTGCCACAGCAACCTTCATATTTTTAAACCGACCAGTTCTGCGGTTAACCGTCACATCATCTCTTGAAGTAAAAACAGACAGAGCACAGGAACGGCATTCTTTTTCGCTGTCAGGAAATTGCCGATTTGGGTACAGTTGGCGGACTGTCAAAAAATCATCAGCCGTTGCAGAATCTTGTTGAATCAGGCGATAAACTCGATCGCACGGCTGTTTAGCGTCGTTTGGCGGACAATCAGGAGGGAAACAATCGGGCCACTGCATTTGATAAACTCTGAGATGATTTTGCTCTACTTCCTACTTCCCCTTGCCCTTCCCCGCCAAAAACTCCCGCAGCCGCAACAAACTAGCGGTTTGCCCCAAATTCAGCGGTAGCAGCGACACTCCCTCCAACCGAGACTGCACCCAACCGTCGCCCCAATACCACTCGTGAAACCCGTCAATTCCCTGACTCAACAACAGCCGCAGACAATTTGACTCAGCAATCTCCACATGGTGCTGCACCGCTACCGGGCCAATCCAACTCGTGAATGTCAATTCGCGATCGAGCATTTCGGGCAAACCTTTAGAAAACTGCTGAGGCCACAGCCACTGCTGCAACTGCACAGGACGCATCAAACTGTCCCGAATCGCGGTTTCGGAAGCTTCAACCTCAATCCGCAGTTGACTTTGTTGAAAATTACCTAGCATAGCAATTTGAAATTTTATATAGGAACTTTACTTAACTTAAATGTAACGTAGTTGCACGAAGTTCGCGCCCACGCATATTCGCAGAAAAATACAGACGGGGGGGGGGGGGGGGGGGGGGGGGGCGCCGACAGCCCGCGGCGCGGTGGGGGGTGGGGGGGGAGAGGGGTTAGAGTATTTTGATGTAGGGA
>JBBSNU010000066.1:0-12590 GCA_038260455.1 Chroococcales cyanobacterium
CAAGGACAAAGTGGTCATTCATGGCAAGAGAATCATTAAGGACTAGGTAAAGTAAGGACTTAACTCCAGCTTGTTAAAGCTAGCACTAAGAGAGTTTAACAGAGAGTGGATCTGAGAAAAGAGTCCACTCTTTTCTGTGTAGGATGACGGCGATCGCCTAGGGTTTAACGGACAGTCTATTTATTGAGGAACTCTCCCCCTGAAGAAGGAGAGATTCCGTTCATAGTTCCTAATAAATTGTAGCCATTTGTCGTAACTGCTCATCGCAACTTTGTTGCGGTGAGCAGTTACACTTTAACTCAGAGCGCGCCACTTAATATTTCCTTAGATAATTATGAATTTTTCCACCGACTTACTTAGAGTGAAACGTAAGGATTCAGGTCTAAGATTGGGGAATCAGAGAAGGCATGAAAAAGTTACAAGAATGGGCAGATAGAGCATTACGGAAAAAAGCCATTGCACTTTTACCTTGAAATCTACAAGTCTGAATCACAGATAACAAATCAGCAGTTTGTTCAAACCGAGACATTGACCGGGAACCGCCAGATACCTTACGCTTAGTCACGGCTAATCGTAAAGAACGTTCCGCTAAATTATTGTCAGGGGGGATTTCCGGGTGGTCTAAAAAATACCACCATTGATGTGCTTTCTCACGTAACGAGCGCAGTAAAAGTCCAGCAGCATGACCAACATGACCTTGCCAAGTATTTAACAATTCTGCCAGCCTCACCTTAAAGTCCCTTGCCCAAGTATGATAATCTAGTTCTTCAGGCTGCTCACGCCCGGAGTCGATGTTGTCGAAATGCCTCATCAATTAATTCCAAAAATGCCTCTGCGACGACAGTGTTGTTACCGTGGCTGATTTGCAGAACTTTCTTAAAATGTCGCCGTAGATGGGCTAAACATTTCTGCTGTGCTCCCACAATCACACCGTTGTAGACGCTAAAATCATCAGAGCTCAACACTCCAGCAAACTCATTCCCCAGCATTGTCTCTAATTCGGCACGCAGGACGAGTGTCCGCAGCATGAAACAGGCAAAAATCTTTACCTGCTGCTGTCCATAACCATTCTTTGACTCCCTTTACACACCAGGGGGTTTCATCCACAGGGACGTTAGCTTGTAAGGGGGCCCATTTCCACAAGGCTTCAACGGGGGGCTTTACAGCATCGGCTACCCGCGCATTTGTAGCTTGTAATGTGCCTATCCCAATTTCAATTCCACCTAATTCCCGCAGCAATTCTTGTTGCTTTTCATAGGATATATGCCCATAATTACCTAACCATACCAATAATGCTTGTAGGTCGATACTTAAGTCTTGTCCTGGAACTATCCCGGACGCTGGCGCTCCCATTACCATTGCCCCACATTCCAGACATTGACACTTGACTCGTTGATATTCCACTACTTCAATTGGTTTGGCGACTAAACACGCTACTTGCTGCTTGCTATAACCAATAATGTCACTTAATTCTCTGCTACCACAATGCTCACTCTTAGTCAGGAGTGCTGATTTGATATCTATCTACTCGCCCAAATCCTTTTCTGGTTTTGCCGATATGTCCCGGCTGTCCTCCTGGTTTGCGCTTTGGCTCTGTCTCTGAGGAGGAGGAGTTCTCAACTTTGGCTGTCTCTGATTTCTGTATGAGATCGCTTGATGGGGGTTTCGATGATGTTTTACTACTGCTCGGCTGTTTCTCTTTGATTTTTTCGAGTTCTTGTTGTAATTTTTCAATCAGCTTCTGTTGAGTCAGCACAATTTTGACCAGTTCCTCACGGCTCAACTGGTCAACTATTTCCATTTTCAGTGCTAATAACTCTGATTTTTCGCTCATCTGACTACACTACCATATTTCTCGGCTCTGAATGAACTATTTTTCACCTGAATCCTTACAGTGAAACTTTGTTTGGCGCTAAAATTGTTAATGCTTTGATTATTGTGGCTCTTGGGGGCGAAGATACGGAAATATTGGTGTTGGACGCGAACAATTGCTCGACTACTGGCATAAGTGGTTAAAACGGCTAAAGTTTTTTGTAGAAAAAGCTGCTTGATAAATCGAGAAATAGTTAGGGTCAAGCTGATGTGGCCAGTTCAACCCCTAACTATTTAATATCCAATTTGCAAAGTCACAGAAGCTTCTACCTGCTGTTCCCCTCCCACCACAGGCGTTGTAGCCTCAGCAGCAGCCATGCGAGCACCAGCCAATTGCCGATACATTGGAGGCGGCGCGATCGCACCGTTGACTTGAATGCCCAGAATCTCTCCCCGCTTGAGGTTTAGCGCGCTCAAGACTGCATCCGCTTGCGCTTGAGCATCTTGAGTTGCTTTGCGGAGTGCTTGTTTTCGAGCTTGTTCGATCGCACTTTCGGCGGCGGCAAAACTCACGCCGTCGATGCGTGTGGCTCCGGCATTCACCGCATCGTCGAGCAAAGTGCCGGCAGATGCAGTATTAATCCGAAAAGTGACGGTATTCGTCGCCGTATAGCCCGTCAAGCGCTGTTGGTTGTTGTCGAAGTTATAAATGGGATTGAGGGTGATGCCGGCAGTTTCGAGTTTTTCGACTTGGCGCGATCGCAGCAACTCTACCACAGCGGACGATCGTCTCGCCGCTTCCTGCTGCACCGCGGCCGCCGTTTTCCCCTGTACCTCAACACCCAATCGCACTTGCGTTTGAGTTGTCGGAATCGCTTCAATACCCCGCCCAGTAACAGTCAGCGTTCTGATCCGCTGTTCTTGAGCCACCGCCGGATCTAATCTCACAAAACTCACGAGAGTTAACGTTAAACATAACGCTGTTAGCAGACTACGGAAATTGATTCTAATACCGCGTTGCAAATTTGAATTCATAAACTCCATTCTCCTCACATACAACAGATGCTATACTTGACCTTCGCACGGGAATTAATAAATATTCAGCCTGTTACATTTTTAGCAACTAAAAAAGTATAAGTCATTAGTCAGGAGTGCGAGCGTCCCCGCTCGCGAACATTAATCATCACTTTTTATATGCAATCCTTAAAAAAACTTGCGCGCCAACTCAAAAAAGAAACTTACGCTGTTTATTTAGCCAGTATAGACCAGAGAGTACCTTGGTATGCGAGAGTCTTAGCGGGTGTTACGGTTGCCTATGCTTTTAGCCCGATCGACTTAATTCCTGACTTCATACCGGTTCTCGGCTACTTGGACGATTTGATAATTGTACCTTTGGGAATTTGGCTGGTACTGAAGATGATTCCGCCACAGGTTTTAGCCGAGTGTCGGGAAAAAGCAGCCGCAGAAATAGAGCGAGGAAAACCGATAAATCGGACAGCCGCCGCTGTAATTATTGCTATTTGGATCGGTTTGGGAATATTAGCAGCAATTTTGCTAAAACAAATATTGAAACGTTAAAAAATTCAAGAATACCGGGCGGTTGAAACCGCGGCTATACAGACAAAACCCGAGCTCAGAGGGGTTGAAGAATAGGTGGTGAAAATTATGTTGCTTTCTTCAGTCCGCGGAGGCGGACATCGTTTGTGTAGGCGCGGTTTCAACCGCCGTCTTATGGCAGACATCGTTTGTGTAGACGCGGTTTCAACCGCCGTCGGATCTTCATGATATTATATTGTAGGGCGATCGCGCCGTACTTAAAAAAAACTCCCGGTATCACATACCAAGTATTATTTATCCCTTAAAAAAATCCAACAACTAACTTTCTAGCTATGACTCAAACTACCGATCACCTCAGCCACCTCAACCCATCCCAGCGCCAAGCAGTCGTCCATTACAACGGGCCGCTGTTAGTAGTAGCGGGGGCTGGTTCCGGGAAAACCAGAGCCCTAACTTACCGCGTAGCTAACTTAGTTCGCACCAACCGAGTTGATCCCGAAAATATTTTGGCGGTGACTTTTACCAATAAAGCCGCTAGGGAGATGAAAGAAAGAATTGAGAAATTGCTGGCGACTCAGCAAGCGGAAGCTGAATATGGCAAACCTTTGGCAGATTTAGCGCCGGATGTGCAAACCAGATTGCGATCGCAAATTTACCAAAGAATCACCAAACAGATTTGGATGGGGACTTTTCACTCTCTGTGCGGCCGAATTCTTCGCTACGATATTGAGAAATATCAAGACGAAAAAGGCCGCCAGTGGAAGAAGAATTTTTCAATTTTTGACGAGTCAGATGCTCAAACTCTTGTCAAACAAATCGTCACAAAAGTGCTCAACCTGGATGACAAGAAATTTGACCCGCGCAAAGTTCGCTATGTCATCAGCAATGCTAAAAATAAAGGTTGGTCGCCTCAAGAATTCCTCGCCGCCGAACCGGATTACCGAGGGCGCGTAATTGCCGATGTTTACAGTCGCTACCAAGATGCTTTAGCAGCCAACAACGGCTTAGATTTTGACGATTTAATTCTAGTTCCGGTTAAACTCCTATCCCAAAACGAGCAAGTATTGAATTATTGGCATAAAAAGTTTTGCCATATTTTAGTTGACGAATACCAAGATACTAACCGCACTCAATATGATTTGATTCGGATGTTGGTCACAAATAACAGCGACCCGAAAGAGTTTGATAAATGGCAAAATCGCTCGATTTTTGTGGTGGGCGATGTCGATCAATCTATTTACAGTTTTCGGATGGCTGATTATACCATTTTGCTGGAATTTCAAGAGGATTTTGGCGATGGTTTGTCTGACGAAAAAACTCAGACAATGGTAAAATTAGAGGAAAATTATCGATCGCGCGAAAACATCCTGCAAGCCGCCAACCACTTGATCGAACACAATACTGAACGCATCGAGAAAGTTCTGCGCCCGACTCGCGAGCCCGGAGCTCCGATTGTGGTATGGCGCGCTGACAACGAAATAGATGAAGCGCAATTTGTAGCGGGGCAAATTCAGTCCCTGAAGCGCCAAAATTCCGAATACGAACACGGGAGTAACTTTGCGATTCTGTACCGCACCAACGCTCAATCTCGCTCCTTTGAAGAAGCGTTAATGTACTTGGATATTCCCTACAATATTGTCGGCGGCCTGAAGTTTTACGATCGCAAAGAAATCAAAGATATCTTAGCATACCTGCGGACGATCGCCAATCCCGACGATAGCGTCAGCCTCAAACGCATCATCAACACTCCCCGCCGTGGCATTGGCGATACCACATTTGGTAAAATCGAAGACGCTGCAACCCAATTGGGGATACCGTTGTGGGAAATCCTCAGCGATGAGTCTTCTGTAAATACTCTCGCAGGGCGATCCTCAAAAGCTATAATTAAGTTTGCCGCCATGATTAGTCATTGGCAACAACAACTTGAAACCATGCCCGCGTCGCAAATTGTCCAAGGAATTATCGAAGATTCTGGTTACATTGACGATTTGAAAAACCAAGGCACCGAAGAAGCCGAAAATCGCATCGCCAACGTTCGAGAATTGTACAACGCGGTGATCCAATTTGAAGAACAAAACGAAGAACCGACGCTAACATCATTTTTAGCAAAAGCATCTTTAGCATCCGATTTAGATGACTTAAAAGAAGACGATTCCCGCGTGTCACTGATGACGCTGCACTCAGCGAAAGGGTTAGAATTTCCCGTAGTCTTTCTAGTGGGAATGGAACAGGGTTTATTTCCCAATTTCCGCAGTTTGGATGACCCAAGGGCGATCGAAGAAGAACGCCGTTTGTGCTACGTTGGCATTACTCGCGCCCAGGAATTGCTATTTCTCACCCACACTCGCGAACGCCGCCTCTGGGGAGGATACCGCGAACACTGCACGCCTTCGCTATTCTTGGGCGAATTACCGACACATTTGTTGGCTGGAAGTGCGAAGAAAACTAAGACGACTAAAACGGCTGCATCTCAGGGAAAGACTAATAATTCAGCAGCTAATTCCGCGAGTTCTGAATCAGAGTGGAAAACGGGCGAACGGGTTTTTCATCATGCTTTTGGAGTTGGAGAAATTACCCACGTTTTGGGAGTGGGCGATAAAACTAATCTGGCAATTCAATTTAAAGGTTTGGGCCGCAAAATCATCGATCCGAGAACGGCGAAGTTACAGCGAGTGTGATAGACAATCCGGCGGTTGAAACCGCGTCTATACAGGCAAAACCCGGATGGTGCGCGGGTTAAAGAATGGGCGGTTAAAATTACGGTTAAAATTACATTTTTTTCTTCAGTCCGCGGAGGCGGACATCGTTTGTATAGACGCGGTTTCAACCGCCGTCTGCATCTTGAGGCGATCGCGTAGGAAATCTTCTCGCTTAACAGACTCTCCGGCCTGTTCCACAAGAAAATTCACTCTTTGTGGAACAGGCCGGAGAGTCTGTTCATAAAAGACTTGTTAAGAATGAATCATGCAACATCTCATATCTTATTCGACTGCCTGAGATTCCACACGCCTGTATTTACCCGCCAAACGTTCTCGACGCTGGCGGCGGTTGTCAGCTTCAAATATGGCAATCGCTTCATCTAACTTCAAATTAAAAGCGTCAAGCTGTCGGCAGACTTCACGGATATTTTCAACGTGTCGCTTTCTGGTTTCAGCATCGGGGATTCTAGGTTGTTGATTCATCGTAAGTTCCAATCCATTTTGATTTCTTGAATGCTTGCTGCTGAGGCATCGACAATGGCCTCTCCGTCTTCTATCGTTCCATACAGAAAGTTTAACGTATCTGCCGTCGCAGCGGGTTGAGATTCTGTCACCTGCTGCAAAAGCCTGTACAAACGATTGTAAGATGTTCTCAACCTTTCCTTAATATTGTCCAGAGATTCTAGTTCGGGGAGTGTTGCTTCTGTCTCCCCAAACTGCTGCATTAAAATATATTCTGTGGCAGTTGTTTCGTTGAGGATTTCCACTAGCCGTCGCTGCAATGTGAAAATTGTGTTCAGGATGTCATCAGGTAGCTTTGCCATTGTCCTTGATTTTTAGGGATAACAACTTAACACAATATATCAGAATGTTTGCTTCCTCTCATTTTAGTTTTAATCAAGAGCGATCGCACTCCAAATTTACCACCTTTCAACCTAACTCAAAGCATCCAGGTTACAATTTCCCGCATCGATTCGTGAGGTCGCTTTCTTCAATCCTAAAATCTAATATCTAAAATCGATTCACTTCCCTGCTTCGCCAAAAGCGCCACCCCATAAGCAGCCGCAGTCTGAACAGGAGTTTCCACGGGCACTTTCAAATAACGCTTTCTGATCGCACTCCAAACCAAATTTTTTGCGCCGCCGCCAGCAGTATAAACCTTTGTCAAAGGAGTCGCACCCAACTCCTGCAATAATTGATATCCCCGCGCTTCAATCCGCGCGATGCTTTCTAGCAAACCATGCAGAAATTCCACAGAATCAGTCGGACGCGGTTCGAGTTTTGGCGGCAAATTCGGGTCATTAATCGGAAAGCGATCGCCCTTTTGCAACAATGGGTAATAATCCAGCAAACTCTCTTGCTCTGGATCGATTTGTGTGCTATAATTATGTAACTCAGCATCAGTAAAAAAGTGTCGCAGCACCGCACCTCCCGTATTAGAAGCGCCTCCAACTAACCACAAATCGCCTAATTTGTGACTGTAAATTCCGTATCTCGAATCATCAACGCGGGTATGACTTAACAGTTTCACGGCTAATGTAGAACCGAGAGAAGTTACTGCTTCTCCTGGTGAATTGACACCGCTTGCTAGAAATGCTGCAATGCTATCGGTTGTACCAGCATAAACTGTACAATGTGGGGGGAATCCGAAGCGATCGCCCAATTCGACTCTAACTTCCCCCACAGGCGTGCCCGGTGCGACAACTTGCGGCAATTTAGGCGTTACAGCGCCGGCAATTCCCTGGATCAGCCAATCGGGATAGCACAAAGTATCAACATCAAAACCGAGTTTTAAAGCATTGTGATAGTCGCTAATTCCTAATTTTCCGTGCAGCAAAAATGCCAGCCAATCAGCTTGATGCAGGAAATAAAGTGGGCTGGTAAAGCCTCGAAAGTTTTGCCACCACAGGAGTTTTGCCAGACTGGATGTAGCGCTTAATACTGTGTGGTTGGGTGGGGCGATCGCCCGCAACGTCTCTGTAACGGCTGCACCGCGCGCATCGTTGTATAAAATGGGTTCGCATACGGGTATACCGTCAGTATCGCACAGCATGACTGTGGAGGATGTGCCGTCAAGGGCGATCGCGCTTACCTGATTGCGGATGGTTGGGGGGATTTGGTCAATTACAGCCCACAGTGCATTTTGCCACACCGAGGGCAATTCCGACTGTTGATCGTTGGCAAAAGTGTATTCTGTCTCGCAATGGATTGTACCCTGGGAGTCGATAATTGTCGATCGCGCGCCCGTAGTACCGAAATCTATTCCCAAATAAAGATTCATAGCAGTTGACAGTTGACAGTAGTCGTAGGGTGTGTCGCCATTGAAAATCCCTCAACAAAAATCGACAATCTCATAGCGACGCACCTGTGCATAGATAAACGAGTAAACAAACCCAAAAATTATGTTGCAAAACTTTTTATAAATCATCTAAATCTAAACGAATTTGGCTCAACATTAACTCTCCCCTTTGCACTCACTAGCTAAGCGATCGTACTCAGCTTCTTCTGCCGCAATATCAGCATTTATCTGCTCTTGATTTGCGTAGTAGTAAGCGAGTGCTCCATGAACTTGTGCTAAATTTAAGTGAGAAATTTCAGCAATAATTTCTTCTGGACTCATCCCCATTTTGTACCAAACGGCGATTCGTTGAACCGTGATTCTAGTTCCTGCGATGCGGGGGCGATTTCCACAGGTTTCTGGTGTGGAAATTATCAGAGTGCCAATATCAGTTAAAGTTGGCATATATTTTAATCTGAGGTTAAAACTTCTAACTTAATTATAGCATCAGTTTATTATCATTTCAGGGCTGACGCATGGGGGCTAGAAACCCGGTTTCTACGAGTTTTGCGTTGACTGACGAGAAATATAGCAAGAAACTGGGTTTCTGAGATCATCGTGCTTCGACATATTCACATAGCGTAGTTGGTTGGGGAATTGGTAAACCTTCCTCTCGCAATCCTTCTAAGTGAAATTCGATTGCTTCTTTAATTTGCTGCTGTATTTCTGCAAGGGTTGCGCCTGTAGCTGCACATCCGGGTAAATCTGGCGCGTAAGCTGAATAGTTATTCGGTGTTTTTTCAATCACAATGGCATAACGCATTAGTTGATACCCACGGGTGGTCAGAAACCGGGTTTTTACGAACATCTTTCGTTGTCACCAACAAATTAGGTAAAAAACCCGGTTTCTTTGGCCTTAGCGGGTAAATTCAGGGCTGACGCATGGGGGCTAGAAACCAGGTTTCTACGAGTTTTGCGTTGAGTTGCGAGAAATTGAGAAAGAAACCGGGTTTCTGAGGTTGGCGCGGGTAAACACGGGCCGAGAAACCGGGTTTCTATGAGTTTTTTAATGGTAGCGAAAAATCTAGGAAGAAACCCGGTTTCTGATGTCAGCGCAGGCAAACACGAAAAACCGCTTAACCCGAAAGAACGGCATTACTCCCCGTCAACTTAACCCCGAAAACCTTTGTATCTCTCGCTGTTATCCTCTTGCGAGATCCCCCTAAATCCCCCTTAAAAAGGGGGACTTTGATCGGACTCTTGTCCTCGTCAACTTAACCCCAAAAACCTTTGTATCTCTCGCTCCTAGTCGAGTCTATAACCCCCTAAATCCCCCTTGTTAAGGGGGACTTTGAGAAGATTCTTGTCCCCCCCTTAGCAAGGGGGGCTAGGGGGGTTCTAGGCCTTAATCACCAGACAGCTATCTGTGACTACGTTTAACCTTAAATTGACACGAATGATTGCCGTGTCCCTACTTAAACTTTTGTCCCACACTCAGGACAAAACTTATTACTCGAAACATTCTTTGCGCCGCAACTCGGACAATAAATCAACTCCGCAGATGGCAACGTGCTGCGTTCCGGCAAACCAACCATTTGAGCGTTACTCTTGCCCGGAACAACCATCGGATAGCAGTTTTCGTCCCGCGTCACCTTCACGTTCATCAGCACAGGGCCCTCGTGAGCGAGCATTTGGCCGATCGCACCCTCCAACTCATCCGGCCGCGAAACCTGCATCCCCTTCACGCCGTAGGCCTCAGCCAGCATCACAAAATCCGGCATCCCCACAGTCATATTCGACGACGAATAACGCTCCCCGTAGAACGCCTGCTGCCACTGCCGCACCATCCCCTGCCAGCCGTTATTTACAATCACAACCTTGACATTAATGCCGTATTGTGCTAAAGTTCCCAACTCTTGAATATTCATTTGTATGCTAGCGTCACCAGCAATACAAATGACTTGCTCATTGGGTAGCGCCATTTTCGCGCCCATCGCCGCCGGCAACCCAAAACCCATCGTTCCCAAACCAGCGCTGGAAATCCAGCGGCGCGGCCCGTTGTTCAAGAATTGAGCCGACCACATTTGATGTTGGCCGACATCCGTCGTGTAGTAAGCATCCGGCGCTTGAGTAGCCAATTCCCAAATCACCTCTTGCGGAGACAAAATGTCGGGGTAGTGGGGTACAACTAACGGATAATCCTGTTTCCAGCGATCGATCCTGTGCAGCCATTCCGCAGTTTGTCCGGGAGTACCCGAAACACCTGTTTCCCGACAGCGGCGCAGCAAATCAATCAAAACTTGCCGGACATCTCCGACAATCGGCACGTCTGGGCCGCGATTTTTGCCGACTTCCGCCGGATCGATATCGATGTGAATCACCTTCGCCCGCGCTGCAAACTCGTCTAATTTGCCCGTCACGCGATCGTCAAACCGAGCTCCCACAGCCATCAGCAAATCGCACTCGGTAACGGCAAAATTAGCATAAGCAGTGCCGTGCATCCCCAGCATTTTCACCGACAAAGGATGTTTTTCGTCAAAGGCGCCTTTGCCCATCAACGTTGTCGTGACAGGTAATTGGAACATCTCGGCGAGTTCCTTAATTTCCTCGTGGGCCGCTGCTGCGATCGCCCCACCGCCCACATACAGCAAAGGACGCTTCGCTTCCTTCAGCAAATGGATAGCTTGATTAATCTGGCGGGGATTTCCCTTCACAGTCGGACGATAGCCCGGAATTCTCACAGATCCGGGTTCCACCGGCAGATACTCAAACTCTTCTAAACCGACATCCTTGGGCACGTCAATCAACACCGGCCCAGGCCGCCCGGTACTCGCGATGTGGAAAGCTTCAGCCACAATTCGCGCCATATCTCTCGGGTCGCGCACTACATAGGAATGCTTGACAATGGGCAGAGTAATGCCGTAAATATCAGTTTCCTGAAACGCATCAGTGCCGATCGCCGGACGGGGCACTTGACCGGTAATAATTACCATCGGGATCGAATCCATGTGCGCCGTCGCAATCCCCGTCACCAAGTTAGTCGCGCCGGGCCCGGAAGTCGCGAAACAAACCCCAACTTGTCCGGTAGCGCGGGCGTACCCATCAGCGGCGTGAGCAGCACCTTGCTCGTGCCGCACTAGAATGTGTTTGATCGCGCCGGTTTCTTCAGCGCGGTAGAGTTCGTCGTAAAGCGGCAAAATTGCGCCGCCGGGATAACCAAAAATATGCTTGACTCCGTGGCGGATCAAGCTGTCAATCAGAGCAAATCCACCAGTTGCACGTCTGATGGTCACTTTAGTTTTTAGTTGCACAGAATTTCCTTCCTTAAACTAATTATGATTTTTAATGAAAGCTTTTATACTACTTTAATCTCAATTAATGAAACTATGAAAATTTAAGTGGTGAGATTTTACAAAATATTTCGCGTTCGGGCGGTTTGCGATCGGACGATCGCCTAATTGTGGAACAGAAGAGGAAGAAAAGAAATAGAGGAAATCGCGGTTTCTTGATCGTTTTACCGAATCAGACGCTTGTAGAGCATTCGTCATTCGGCATTATACAAGAAAAACTTTGTTTCAGCAATTAAAAACGTCCTCAACATCAGGGCGGTTGCTACGTCATATCGTGTCCGGTAAATTGACAACTATAAAAAAATTGGTTCGTAGTGCGGACTTTAGTCCGCAATATGCAGCGGACTGAAGTCCGCACTACGAACGGTTTTTGTTATAGTTATCGATCGTCCAGGATATTGTAGATCGCCACAACAAAGCCCTCTTCCTTTTTCCTTGTTCCTAATGACAGCAGAACCGATGGGTAATCGGCAATCAATGATGGGTAATCGGGAATTCTATCCCTTACATCCGTTACATCCGTTACACAATCCGCTGCCGAACTTCCCTCTGTCAACTCTTCACAGAGCATCCTTTAAGACTTTGCGAGTATGTTTCCAAGCTGCCATGCCCATCACCGAAACCAAAAAGCCCAAACTCAGCAACACAATCCGCAAGCCGAGGTCATCCGAACCCACGGCTTTGCTAACAGCATCCGTGAGCGGGCCGGTCAGCGCTAAAGGCAAACTCAGAGCAATATTAATCGCATTGTTCTCCAAGCCAAAAACTTTTCCACGCATAGATTCTGGAGTTTTCTCTTGAATCAGGGCTTGCATCGGGCCGTTAATTAAGGAAGCGCCAAAACCGAACAGAGCACTCAAACTAAATCCCAGCCAAAGCTGTCTGGTAAAGGCA
>JBBSNU010000067.1:0-12541 GCA_038260455.1 Chroococcales cyanobacterium
AGATGTTTTTTTTACTTGCTAATCTAATTATAGAACAACATTCCAATCAGTTGTGTAAAGAAATATTAAAGGCGGTTGAAACCGCTACCGAGTTCCTCCCCATGTCTAAAGCCAGGGGCTTCCCTCTCGTTTTTTGGTGAATGTGTTCGTCAGTAGTAACTCTCACCGTCAGGCGAGTGGGAATCAGCACTCTCAGATAAGCGTCGAGTTCGTCAAAAACAGGTTCGGCGAGGGAGAGCATTTGGTTTGCGTCTTCTTGGTTGAGGCCAAAAACTTTAGAAACCTTGTGCAGGAGGGCTGCTAAAATATCAGCAACTTCAGTTAACAGCGATTGCAGCCTGTTATCAACGGCGATCGGACATTCTCTAAGCACTTTTAAATAATCCTCCAACCGATGGGCAATTCGCTGAATGCTGCTAAATCCGAGCATAGCAGCTCCCCCTTTGAGCGAGTGCGAGGCTCGGATGAGCGGGTGTATTCTTTGGGGAGCTTGCACAGTGTTTTGCAGGCCAGGCAAGCCTTGTTCGATGATTTGGATGTGTTCTGTGGCTTCTTCGAGAAAGTAGCCGATCACGCGCTGTAATTGTTCTGGCAGCATAATTTTATTCTCCGAAAGGCCCCCAAATATTATTAGTCATTAGTCATTGGTCATCAGTCATTAGTCATTAGTCAGACATTTGATAGTTTTGAACGGATATTTAACTGATATCGTTTCCGATAGCACCGGAATTATATATTTTAATCATTGATAGTGCGAGCGTCCCCGCTCGCGAGGTCGATCGCGAGCGGGGACGCTCGCACTACATAATTCCGATGCTACCGGATTTGATATGAGGCCGCGAGCTATCGAGGGCGCTACATAATTCCGATGTTACCGGATTTGATATGACGAGTTATTGGGAGCGTATCAATGAGTGCTTTTGTATGAGTGCGAGCGTCCCCGCTCGCTAGATATGTAAACAAGCGAGCGGGGACGCTCGCACTGAAAAACGCTTTTTACATTCAATGATATGCTCCCCACTTATTTGTATTTTTTAGCTCTAATCTTTTTTATTCTGACTCACCCCAACTGTAGTGGCAAGGCTGAGAATTGTTAACTGTTGACTGTGCTTTTTTTTGCTCCGACTGTAGCGGTTGCTACGCCAAACAGCAGTATCGCAGCACCTGCGAGTACCGCCGGCGCGGGCACTTCCCGAAATAGCAAATAACCCAAAAAACTCGCCGCCACCGGTTCAAACAATACGGCAAGAGTTACTATAGTTGGAGAAATTTGCACTACGGCCCAGTTTAAAATGGTATGGCCGATTAATTGAGGCAAGGCGGCGGTTAACAAAATATAAAAATATACAATGTGCGGATAACCGGTATAACTGGTGCCGAAGGCGAGGGGGAGGGGCAGCAGGACGATCGCAGCAACAGTATAGGCGATCGCGATATAACCGCCAATTCCCAGTCCCCGCCGCTGAGCTTCGCGCCCCAACAGCAGGTACAAGCTGACAGCCCAGGAACCAGCCAGAGCAAGGAAATTGCCTAGGAGTTTACTGCTATCGGCACTTTCTGCACCCGCACTCCCGAGGGCGATCGCCATGCCCCCTGCAAGCGCTATAGTAATGCCAGCGATCGACATTTTGCTGAGTTTTTCGCCAAACCAGAAGCGCGACAACAGCGCTATCCAAACGGGAGTTGTGGTGACGAGGGCTGTGGAAGCCGCGATCGAAGTATAAGAAAGTGAGGTAATCCAGAGAGCAAAGTGCAGGGCTAGACACAAACCAGCCGCCGCAGCATACCGTCGAGCTCCCGGTTGCAAAGAGTTCCACTGAATTTTCTGCCAAGCCGGAAGCAGAATTAAGGAAGACAAACTCAAGCGAGATGCGGCGAGTATCAGACTGAAACCGAGGCCGCCCGCGCCTGCTTCCATGTTCGCCAGCCGAATTAAAATCGAAGAGGTTGAGACTGCCAAAACGCCGATAATTAACAATAGGGCGATCGACCAATTCTGCGGTTGTTTCGGAAAATTCATTTTTTTGAGAATTGGTAATGGGAAATTGGTAATTGATAAAATCTACATCCCAATCTTTGCAGCAAATCAGAACTTTTAATTTTATCTTACCTTCTATTCTCCTCTCTTCCTTCGCGTGCTTCGCGCCTTCGCGGTTCGTTCAAAAAATCTCATCGCAAATCATTAAAAATTACCACATTCAAAAACAACTATCAATGTAGAGCGCGCCTAAAATAACCTTAAATCTGTTATAGTTTCCATACAGCAGCAAACGAAGTCCCCACTTACAAAGTATAACTATCTATGGCTCCTACAGTTTTGATTACAGGCGCTTCTCAAGGAAGCGGCAAAGCAACGGCACTGTTATTTGCTAGCAAAGGTTACGATGTGGTGATGGTGGCTCGCGAGCCAGAGAGATTGGCAGCAGCAGCGGCTCAGGTGCAGCGTGAAGGCACTTCCGCTGTCCCTATTGCGGGGGATGTGGGCGACATTCAACAAGTGCGGGCGATCGTCCAAAAAGCCCTGGATACTTGCGGAAACATTGATGTTTTGGTGAATAATGCCGGGATTTGTCTCGCGGGGGCGATCGAGCAAACCACCTCCGAAGATTGGCAGCAATTAATGAATACCAATTTTTGGGGCTGCGTTAACACAATTCAAGAAATCTTGCCACATTTTCTCGATCGCAAAACGGGTACAATCGTCAATGTTGGCTCCATAGGCGGCAAAATGCCCTTGCCTCAAATGACCGCTTATTGCGCCAGCAAATATGCAGTAACCGGTTTAACAGAAAGTTTGCGATTGGAATTAGCGCCCCAAGGTATTCACGTTTGCGCCGTACATCCGGGTTTGATCAACAGCGATTTTTTGGAAAGAGCTCAATTTCGCGATCGAGACGAACCAGCAGTCGAATTGCGCCGCCAGCAAATGACCGAAATGTTGAAATCAAACTGGGCTTCTCAGCCGGAAGATATTGCTAAAGCCATCTGGGATGCTGTCAAGAATCAGCGTGCAGAAGTTATCGTCGGCCCAGCTTTCTTTGCATCGGAAGCCTATAGATTATTCCCCGGTTTGATGCAATTAGTCATAGGCAATTAGAAGTTTGTAGGGGCGGGTTTAGCTAAAAATATCTGATACAAATGACAAAAAAAATGGCAAAACCCGCTCTTTGAGTTATTAAATTTTGTAGGGGCGGGTTTAGCCAAAAATATCTGATACAAATAACTAAAAAAAAGGCAAAACCCGCCCTCAGCCATGAGCATTTTGTAGGGGCGGGTTTAGCTAAGAATATATGATAAAAATGACTAAAAAAAGGGCAAAACCCGCCCTCTTCTCCGATCGGCGGTCGCGCTACGATCAATGAAATGCTGTCAGTTTCAGAGAAGTTTGGGATTGAGCCGATTGTCGAAGTTTTTGCGATCGCACAAGCGAATGAAGCAATCCAGAAAGTCCGCGACAATCAAGTGCGCTATCGCGCAGTTTTGACAGTAAGTTAGATAATTAGTAAGGTGCGTAATTCGCACCCCTGACCTACCAATTACAACAGAGAACTAGCATTAATCAAACGGCCGGTTAAATCAGCAGGCGTTACATTCAACACAGTACCCAACAAAGCATTAGTAAAACCAAATCTAATATTAGTAGCTTCCACGCGCCCGTTGCCGTCTGGATCGAGACTTTCCTGCGAGATACCGCCCTTGGCTAACAAACTCGTTCCCCCCGCTATAGTTCCCGGATTGAGTAGCAGCAGTCTCGGATCGTTCAAGCTATAACTTACCTCTTCCAAGAAGACAAGGTTAGTGCTAAAATTCACACTAAGTCCGATGGAATCGTTCGACTTATCAAAGTCCACAATTACTGCATCAGGAACCTCAATTCCCACTACTCTAATTCCTGCTTGATCGACTCGAAAAACAAAAACATCTCTCCCCGCACCTCCTTTGTAAATATCCACATCTCTGTCGCCAATTAAAGTATCGTTACCCTCACCGCCAACTAACAAATCAACACCTTGGCCGCCACGCAGCAAATCATTTCCCACACCGCCATCAATAAAATCGCTATTTCTATCCCCTGTCAAAAAATCGTTGCCACTTTTTCCCAAAATATCGTCATCACCTTTGCCGCCGTAAATAGAATCATTGCCGGCACCGCCTGACAGACTGTCTTTATCATCGTTGCCGAAAATCCGTTCTGCATCTGATGAACCCGTGACAGTATCATTGCCGCCCAGCATCCAAACTCCCCCAGGAAAACTGGCAAGTTGTCCCGGTACAAGTGTAATATTTTCAGGAGAATTGTCTCCTACCAAACGAGAGATGCCTGAACGATCGGGAGTGAGTACCATAGTAGTAATTTTTTTGCGATTAATAGATATCTGGAAATTATCTCCATCTTGGCATAGCCGATCGCAATAAGTAAGTCATCGCAACAAAAATATAGTATGTTGTAGGGGCGGGTTTAGCTAAAAATCCCTGATCCAAAAGAGTTGATGACTACAAAACCCGCCCTCTCCCTCCATCTCCATCTTGGCTAAAAATCCCTGATCCAAAAGAGTTGATGAGTACAAAACCCGCCCTCCCATGTCATGTTTATTTGTACCTACCTACTTATCATAGATTAAAATAAAAGTTAAAAGTAAAGCCGATGCCAATTATCTTTGTAGAAGACTTGAGCAAAGTTTATCCGGTAGCAATTAAACAACCGGGACTTAAGGGAACAGTGCAGCACTTTTTTAACCGCACTTACCGCAATATCAAAGCAGTTGAGGGCGTTTCTTTCAGTATTGAACCCGGAGAAGTGGTGGGGTTTCTCGGCGCTAACGGTGCGGGCAAAACTACGACGCTGAAAATGCTGACTGGTTTGATTTATCCGTCTGGTGGTACAGTGAGTGTGTGCGATCGCACTCCCTTCCGCCGCCAAGCAGATTTTCTGCAAAGAATCACCCTAGTGATGGGGCAGAAACAGCAGTTAATTTGGGATTTACCAGTGCTCGACTCTCTGCGAATCAACGCCGCTGTCTATGGAATTTCCGATGCAGATTATCGGCGGCGAGTCGGAGAATTGACAGAAATGCTGTCACTAGAAGGCAAGTTAAATCAAGCAGTGCGAAAGCTATCTTTGGGCGAACGCATGAAAGCGGAATTCATGGCTGCCTTGCTGCACCACCCGGAGGTATTATTTTTAGATGAACCGACTTTAGGTTTGGATATCAACGCACAGTTTAGCGTCAGGCAATTTTTGCGAGAATATAACGAGCGCTATCAAGCAACGGTACTTTTGACAAGTCACTATATGGCTGACATTACTGCTTTGTGCAAGCGCGTTTTGTTAATCCATGAAGGGCAATTAGTTTATGATGGCAGTTTGGACGGATTGCTCGACAGGTTTGCACCTTATCGGGAAGTTCAAGTAAAATTAGCCGAACCCTTGGCAAAAGATAGCGCTTTTGGTTACGGCGAGGTAGAATCAATTGAAGGTAATTCCGTGCGGTTTTTGGTAAAAAGGGAGGAACTGACGGTAAGCGTGTCGAAGATTTTGGCAGAATTAGAAGTGATAGATTTGACTGTTACAGATCCGCCAATTGAAGAGGTAATCGGTCGAGTTTTTCGCACTGGTAAAGTGTAATTAAGGTGAGGGATTCGGTAAAATTAAGGCTCTAAATCTTAATAAATTAAGCACCTCCTACAGTCCTCTCTCCTGTTGCGAAATAAAAGGAGGCAGAGCCTCCAGATAGGCATTACCAGGCAGAGCCTGGTAACGAGAAATACTTGTAGGGGCGGGTTCAGCAACAATCTATAATTCACATTCAGAAGATATATAAACCCGCCCCCACCCAACGAAAGAATTTATCAATACCAGGCTCTTTACACTGCTCGTGTCTAGTTACCAGGATCTACCTGGTAACGCATAGGAAGCTCTACCTCCCTCTTCTCCTTTTTAATTAGATTCAGTATTTTTTCAGTGACAATGAATATGAAAAAAAACATCAGAATTGCTAAAACATTGCTAGTTACCTACTACGCTTATATGCTCGAATACCGGGCGGAATTGCTTTTATGGGTTCTGTCGGGAGCTTTGCCGTTTATCTTGATGGGCGTGTGGATGCAAGCGGCCGAAAGTGGTGAATTTGGGCTGAAGCAGATCGACTTTGCCCGTTACTTTTTAGCAGCTTTCATAGTCAGACAAACTAATGTAGTTTGGGTGATTTGGGAGTTTGAAAAAGAAGTCGTGCAAGGGAAGTTATCTAATAGATTATTGCAGCCTCTCGATCCCGTATGGCATCACTTCGCATCTCACGTTTCCGAAAGGTTTGCGAGGCTACCGTTTGTATTAGGATTGGTGCTGCTGTTTTTTGCACTTTATCCCCAAGCTTTTTGGCTGCCGAGTTTGGGCAGGTTTTTGCTGTTTGTGTTGGTTCTAGTCTTGGCTTTTTGTTTGCGGTTCCTGATTCAGTATACCTTTGCGCTGTTTGCTTTTTGGATCGAGCGCGCAAGTGCGATCGAACAATTCTGGTTTTTAATGTACTTGTTTTTATCGGGACTTGTCGCGCCGCTAGAAGTGTTTCCCCCAGCCGTGCGCGAAGTAGTTTTGTGGACACCGTTTCCTTATTTGATTCATTTTCCCGCTTCAATCTTGATAGGATTGCCCGTAGATGTAGGCCGCGGTTTGTTGGTGATGTTCGGTTGGGGTGCGGTGTTTTTTGTGTGGAATCGCTGGCTGTGGCGGCAGGGTTTGAAGCAGTATTCCGGCATGGGAGCTTAAATAATAATTAAAATTCCAAAAATTGTAGAGTGGGTCACAGTAAGATATCGATGGTTTTGGGTAGATGTGCGATCGCCCCGAATACAGGTGTTTGCGCTTTGGTTGCTGCAGAAAAAGTGGGAATTTTGCGAGTCAGAAACGGGGCTGAAGTTGATGCTTTGAGCAATTACCGCCTGAATTGTTCGATAACCCTCCGCCAAAACCCAATATTTCTGTGGGTGCTGGCGGCTTTTGCATTGGGGCGCGACGCTGGCAAATAATTTTGGGATAAAATAGAGTCGATCGGCTGCATACTACAATACGGAGCAGAGGAAGGTTGAAACCCCACCAGCTTCAAAGTTGCGTTTGCTTCGGCGATCGAGGGCGAACACCTCTGCGGTGTAAAGAAAATAAGGTAATTTTAATCCAATACGGTTCACTTAAGACTATTTATGCCCCGGAGATCCCCCTAAATCCCCCTTAAGAAGGGGGACTTTGAGAGCTTTCTTATTCCCCCCTTTTTAAGGGGTGTGCCAGGGAGATATCTCTTAAGTGAACCGTATTGAATTGTAATCGCCCTTTCTTCAAGCCGCTCTTTTAGGGTGCAAGCCTCTATAAACCTGATGTCAACCGCCGAGTCTTTTTTCAAGGCAAACAAACTCTAGGGGACAAGATATTGGTATGTTGTTAAAAAAACTTGTTTGCGAAAATAATCCCCAGACAGTTGCAGAGTTAATCGACGCACAACTCAAAACTGGTCAACTGACTTTGACTCAACTCAAAACACAATTTTTCGAGCAGAACTGGCGGGACGAATCTTTGCACGAAGTTTTCACAGAAATTGCAGCCAAACTCGACCCAAAAACAGCGAACGAACTGATAGAATATCTGACGGATCAAAACGGTCAACCGGAAAAATTTATTAATTTGTTTTTAGCAGCGGGATGCCTGTTAAAAGTCAAAAATGGCATTGATCAAAACATCGAAAAAACACTGTTAAATGCTTTAAAAAAGTTATCGCAATACGGGACGGTTTTCCTGAATCTTTATCAAAGCGCTCAAGAATTGCAGGAAACTTATCAAATTCGCGATCGAGCGATCGCAACGATCGCCCAAACTTGGAAAAACGACCCGCAAACCCTGCCCTGGCTGAAAATACTCGCACACTCCAGCGACAGCGGCGAAGTCCGGGCCACAGCAGTCAAAGCCATAGCCCGCAGTTGGTCTGACGAGCCAGAAATTTACCTGATGCTCAAAAAACTCGCTAAATTCGACACAAGCTGGGCAGTCCGATCGGCTGCGATCGCAGAAATGGTCGCGGGTTGGCCCGATAAAAAGGATACCTTGCAACTGGTGGCCGCCCTGGCTCAGTTCGATCGCAGTCCGGCCGTCCGCACCTGCGCGCTGGAACAGTTGGCCCGTCATTGGCGCGATCGAACAGATACCTTACTGCAGCTGAGAACCGCCGCCGAATCCGACGAAAATTTGGGAGTGCGTGTCGCAGCGTGGCAAGAAATAGCCAGAGGTTACAGCGTTTTAGGTACTTTCTCCCTACTCAAAAACTTGACCGAGACAGGAACTTCTACCCTGCGAACATTAGCTGTGCGGGAGTTGGCAGCGGGCTGGCAGGCCGTGGCAGAAGTTGGCCTGCTGCTGAAAACCCTAGCCCTATCCGACAGCAGCGACCAAGTGCGGACAGCAGCGATCGAAGAATTGGCCTCGCGCTGGCGGGCGCAACCAGAGATTTACCCGCTGCTCAAAAGTCTCGCCGAGTCCGACCAGAGTTCCACCGTCCGGCAGGCGGCAGTCCAAGGAATTGCCTCTGGCTGGCCATCTAACCCCGCAACTCTGCCTTTTTTGCAAAATATAGCTGTGGGCGATCGCGACGCCGAACTGCGCGAAATAGCCCTGCAACAGATTGCCGCAGGTTGGCCCGACAGCCCCGAGACATTGCCCCTGCTGCAAAAAATAGCGGCCTCAGAGGATTATTGGACTGTGCGGCAAGTGGTAGTAGCAGCCGCAGCCACCTTACCGTCAGCCAGTCTCGAAGTCTTTGAGTGGTTGAAAAATCTCGCTGAGTCAGACAGACACCTCAACGTCCGAGAAACTGCGGTGGAACAGATAGCAAGAGGCTGGGGACACCGGGGCGAGACTTTGCCTTTTCTCAAAAAACTGGCGGAGTCGGAGGGGGATGCTCACTTGCTGAGCGTGCTGGTGCGAGAAATAGCGCGGGGATGGCCGGAAGAGCCGGAAACCTTGCTTTGGTTGAAAATTCAGCTTGATTCTGGGGAGGAGGAGGTGCGGGAAGTGGCGGTGCAGGAACTCGCTGGCAACTGGCCTTCGGGTGCTGAAACTTGGAGGATGCTGGAGGCTAAAGCAGAGGGCGATGAGAGTCCGGCTGTCAGGCAAATCGCTTTGCAAAAGTTAGCCCGCGGGCGGACAAATGAGTCTCAAACTTTTGAGTGGCTGAAAATTAGGGCCGCGCAGGATGAAGATTCTCAGGTGCGGGCGATCGCTCTGGTAGAGTTAATGCGGGGATGGAAAGACGAGCCGGGAATGTTTGAGTTTTTGCGCCACAGAGCTCTTACTGACTCCTACGATCGAACAGGTTCTTTTGCTTACAATCCCAGGTTTACAGCACTCGAAGCAATTATCGAACATTATCCCGAAAATGCGGAAACTTTGCCTCTGGTGCGATCGCTTGCAGTTTCCGACGCAGATGAGCAGGTGCGGGCTTTAGCGGGCCGCCGACTCAGGAGCGAAGAATGGTAATTGGTTAGCTGGGACAGAAATTGCGGCGATTTATCTTGATTTTGCCGCGCGATTTATGTTGATTTTTTGTCGCGAGCGCGGGTTATGGTTCCACGCGAGCGGGGGTTATGGTGCCACGCGAGCGGGGACGCTCGCACTGTGGGATTTCGGGCGATTTATCTTGATTTTTTGTCGCGAGCGGGCTATTCTTTTCCGCGAGCGGGGGTTATGGTGCCACGCGAGCGGGGACGCTCGCACTGTGGGATTTCGGGCGATTTATCTTGATTTTTTGTCGCGCGATCGGGCTATTCTTTTCCGCGAGCGGGGGTTATGGTGCCACGCGAGCGGGGGTTATGGTGCCACGCGAGCGGGGACGCTCGCACTGTGGGATTTCGGGCGATTTATGTTGATTTTTTGTCGCGATCGGGCTATTCATTTAAAATGAGGTGAATAAATGTCATTCAAGCAAGAATTTCTTCAATTACCACTCCCAAAAAATATAAATTTTATAACATTTGTTACTTGGGAAAGACTAGAGCTAACTCCACCCGCTCGACAAGTTGTTCTAAATTCTACCTTGCACTTTCACAACCAAAGGTATCAACTATTTGCTGCCGTTATTATGCCAGACCACGTACATCTTTTGCTTCAGCCTTTTCCGAAATCTGACTCTCAAGACCGGTCAATTGGAAGCCTTATTCACAGTATTAAAGGCTTCAGTTCTACAGAAATTCCTAAAGTAATGAAGCATATCGGTAAAGTTTGGCAAGATGGGCGACACGCGGAAATTATTAACAGCCACCAACATTTTATCAGTACCTGGGAATATATCAAACAAAATCCTGTCAAAGCTAATTTGTCAAATACGCCTGAAAAATATCCTTTTTTCTGGGAAAATATCTAATCTGACAGACAGTGCGAGCGTCCCCGCTCGCGGCTTGGGGGGAAACTCGCGGCATCGGGGGAAATTCGCGGGCTTTCGAGAAACTCGCGAGCGGAGGAAAACAGTGCGAGCGTCCCCGCTCGCGATCGATTTGATCTACGGGATCGATGTTATCTACGATCGATGTTATCTACGCGATCGCGTAGATCTACACGATCGATGTTATCTACGCGATCGATTTGATCTACGCGGTGGGCTCGCCGGAAATAACAGTGCGAGCGTCCCCGCTCGCGGCCTCGGGGGAAACTCGCGGGCCTCGGGGGAAACTCGCGATCGATTTATTCCCACAAAAACTCAATTCATTCCGACAAAAGCCCGATTTATTCCCACAAAAACTCAATTCATTCCGACAAAAGCCCGATCGCACCCCGCACCGCTTCCCCCATCATCGAACAGCGAACGCTCGCGGCCGCCGTTTTCTCCCACAAAATCAACTGTTCCCGAAAAGCCGGGTCTTGCTTGGCCCGCTGCACGATCGCCTGACTGATGACTTTCTTTTGAATCTGAATAGTCGGGATACCTTGCTGCTGCAAATAATTCAACAGCCGCTGCACGCTTTCGGAGAATTTATCCGGCGTTTGAGACATCAAAATAAACGAAATTTGGCGCACCATTCGCTGGTAAATTTCCTGTCTTCTGAGCAACACCTCCTTTTGACTCAGCATCGCCGGCTGCAGTGTTGCTGACTCCTCCTGTGAACCGTTGTCGCCAACAGCCAAGTCGAGCAAACCCAAAATTTCTGCCCGCTTGGCTAAAACCTTTTCCAACATATCTGGATAAAGCGCCAAAATGCGATCGCCCAAAATCTTGCCGTTCACCAAACGGTTCGCGCTCAGCCGCAGTAAATTTTGTTCTCCCGCCGACTCAAAAAATTGAACGTTCAACTTGAGTTCGCGGCTTTCCAACTCCACCCTACGCACCGTAAAAACCAAAGCCTCCCAATTAGGAGATTCGGCAAAACACACCTCCACAATCGAACTTTCCTCTTGATGTTGCCGCCCCAATTCCCCAGACTCAAAATCGCGATCGACCGGAAAGCGATTTGCCGCAACTTTCGCAGTATAATCAAACTGAGTAAAAACATAGCGACAGTCAACTTTCGATAGATCGACATCTTGAATTTGCCAATTTTGAATGCAGCAGCCCGTAAGCTGCGCCCCTTGCAAATTCGTCCGAATCAAACGGCACTCAATCAAACAAGCTTCTCTTAAATCCGCCTCACCCAACATCGCATCCATCAAATAAGCGCCGCTCAAATCAGCTTTCCGCAAATCAGCATTGCGCAAATTAGCCTCGCTCAAATCCGCCCGCAGCAAATACACTCCTTGCAGGTTAGCTCGCAGCAAAAGCGCCTTCTTAAAACTCGTTTTTAACAAATAAGCACCCGCCAAATTAGCTCGACTCAAATCAGCATTATCGAGCACCGCCTCCGTCAAATCGGCCCCCGCCAGCACAGCTCGGTGCAAATCAGCGCCCGCCAGATTTGCCGATCGCATTTGAGCACCATTCAAGTCAGCTTCAATCAAATTTACACCGCTCAAAATTGCCGAGCGCAAATTCGCTTCCACCAAATGCGCTTCCCGCAAATTAGCACCCGTTAAATTAGCACCGACAAGACTAGCGCGGTTGAGATTCGCCTCCATCAATTCCGCCGCCATCAACTGCGCGCCGTCGAGTTTAGCCCCAGCCAAATTAATTTGGTCTGATTTAACTCCTTGAAGATTAGCACCGCCCAAATCCGCTTCAGGCAGCGCGGCCCAATTGAGCTCTGCTGCTTCCAAACAAGCAAGGCGCAAATCCGCTTTAGCAAGATTTGCCCCGCTCAAATTTGCCCCGCTCAGATTCGCCCCGGTCATCCCCGCACTGCGGAGATCCGTGCGACGCAAACAAGCCCCAATTAACTTGGCATTGCTCAAAAAAGACCAGCTCAAATTAGCACCAGTCAAGTTAGCACCAGTGAGGTCTATTTCTCGCAGGTTGACACCGCTTAAACTAGCACCGCTGAGGTCAATGTGAGCAAAGTTGCGCTCTCCTTCTTGATAGCGCAGCAAAAATTCTTGTACTTGCATTCGGAGGGGAAGGGGAAGGGGAATAGGAATGAAAAA
>JBBSNU010000068.1:0-12451 GCA_038260455.1 Chroococcales cyanobacterium
CGGGCGTTCCGTCAAACCCAAGCGCGCGCAACCCACGCCCACCGCACCGGAAGAAACCAAAACTACTCGATGGCCGATCTGCCGCAAACCTGCTAATATTTCGACTAATGCAGCAATAGTTGAGAGAGCTAAGTTTCCGGTGGTCGATCGAGTCAGCGTCGAAGTTCCTATTTTAACAACAATAGTTTTAGTCTGTTGTCTGTTGACTGTTGACTGTTGACTGTTGACTGTTGACTGTTGACTGTTGACTGTTGCCATTAGTTACCAATTCCCAATTCCTAATTACCAATTCCCTGTTTGGCCCATGCCCCATGCCCCATGCCCAATTCCCGATGCCCAATTTTAATCTTTAATTTTCAGAGAAGCCCCCAAAGCTTGAGAAACCCACACTTCAAAAGAGCGCACCGGATGCTTGCGAAGCGCATAGCCAGCATCAATCATTGGCTCGACTAAAATAGTAAACATACCCAAACGATTGCCGGCCAAAACATCAGTAAAAAGTCGATCGCCCACCATCGCCACCTGTTCCACCGGCAAATTCATCGCCGTCACAGCTTTTCGCAACTTGCGGCGCGACGGTTTAGCAGCACCAGTGATGTAAGGTAGATTCAAAGACTCAGCAATTCGACCGATCCGAGTCTGACTTAAATTATTGCTCGCCAACCACAGCGATACTATCGGTTTAATTTCTTCCACCCACAGGCTGAGTTCGGGAGAAGCATTCATTGCTGTCATAGGAACGAGAGTTTCGTCCACATCCAAAACTAATCCTTTAATATGATATTCCTGAAGAATATCTGCCGTTAAATTTACGATCGAATCGCCTAAAACTAAGTCAGGCTGTAATAGTTTACCCCAAGTCATAATGATTTTAGAGTTGAGATTTTAGATGGTAGATTCAGAAATAAGAAATTGGAAGTTAAGGATTAAAAAAGTAAAAAATTAAAAGCAATAACGCTTGCTTTTGCTTTGTTACTTTTTACTTATAGCGCAATACGGTTTACTTAAGTTATAAATTGTAGGTGCGTCGCTCGTTTAATCTGGCGTTGCGGGGCGAGAATTGTTTTTGGCGACGCACCCTACATTGACTTAAGTAAACCGTATTGACTTATAGCGGTTCTCAAGCGTGGTGAGGATAGCCCTATGCCCTATGCCCTATGCCCTATGCCCTATGCCCTATGCCCTATGCCCTATGCCCTATGCCCTATGCCCTATGCCCTATGCCCTATGCCCGATAGTACCTCATATGAGAGATCGAAAGGCTATATGTATTAGTTTTTGCCAATCTATTGACCCGATCGCACTTTCTGGTCAATTTGAGCCACAGCAGCATTGTGTTCGGCCAGAGTGCGGCTAAAAATGTGAGTGCCGTCGTACCGCGCCATGAAATACAGATATTCTGTATTTTCTGGAGTCAGAGTCGCCTCCAGACTTGATATTCCGGGAGCGGCGATCGGAGTTGGCGGTAGTCCTGCATTGATATAAGTATTGTAAGGAGAAGGCGTTTCTACCTGTTTAAAAGTCAGAGGTTTCTCCTTAGTTTGCCTGATACCGAGAGCATATTCAACTGTCGGGTCAGAACCCAACGGCATATTTAGTTTCAGACGATTATTGAACACGCCTGAAATGCGATTGCGCTCGCTCGCCACCACTGCTTCTTTTTCCACAATACTCGCCAGCGTCACCCACTCTTTCAAAGAAAGCTTAGTATTGTTCTGATTTTTTTGATAGACCGGCAAAGCCACCCGCTCGAAACGATCGAGCATTTGCTTAATGACAGCTTCCGGGCTAATTGCATCGCCGTCTAGCTGATAAGTGTCCGGGTACAAAAACCCTTCCAAATGAGGCAAGCCGCTCGGTAGCCAAGGGTACTGAGCGTAGGGAACTTGAATCGCCGCCGCCATAAAATCCTGAGCCGGGAAAAAACCTTGGGTTTCAAAATAAGCGCTCATTTGTTGCAGCGACCACCCTTCTGGAATCGTGAAACTCTGCTGTGCGACTTCGCCATTCCAAATTTTCTCAGCAACCGCACCCAGAGGCTGAGTCGCCGACAGTTGGTAAGTTCCGGCTTTAAAACCTCCGTCGCGGTTTTGCATCGTCAGCCAGCGGGCCCACATATTCCATGCTCCTGCCGATCGAATTAAGCCCGCGGCTTCCAAATCCTGCCCGATTTGTTGACTGGAAGTACCGGGGGGAATTTGGATGGAAACAGCAGCACCCTCTCCCGGAGAATTTGACGTTTCAGCGATTTTAGGAGCGGCCGAAGCCCAGCTCCACCAAGCCCAGCCCTGCCAAGTGCAAACTCCCCAAATTGCCGGCAGCAACACCAGATAAAACAACCATTTTGAAAGTTGCGGAGCAGCTTTTCTGCTCTCGGGCACGCTGCTTTTTGTAAGTTGTTCTTTGCTCATAGTGCGTTGTCCTCGATAAGCGCCAATTAATTAACGACTAATGACTAACTATCTGCGATTGTTGACCGACAGTCAGGGATGCAGCCTGTTTTACCCACCCAAAAACTGATATAAACCCCCGAGTTGAGTCGTGGAGAGAACGAAATTTTAGACAAGAGTTCAAGCTCCCCGATTCACCTAGCTGCAAGTAAATCTAAAATCTAAAACTTGTACTGAGCGAAGCCGAAGTATCTAAAATAGACGCTCCGCAACCCTATGGGCGCGGATCAATTCAACACCCTGAGCGGACAGGGCAGAAGGCACAATCTCGAAAAAGTTCGATCGGGCGAGCAGTTAACTTCTAATCATAAGATAGTCAAAAATTCTGCTTTTTGCCGTCATGTCTTCTGCCTGCAATCAATCTCTAATCAAGCTCGTCAAAGAACTGGTCTTCTAGCATCGGCAACATCGGTTCGAGCCTTTGGAACTCTTCTTCCGAGAGCAATTCTGGCTCGCCGTCATCATTGATGCGAGCCAAGATAAAGAACGGATCGAGAGGGGTATAAATGGCATATTCCTGTTCTTCGTGATAGAAGCTTGTCAGCCACATCAGTTCCTCGAAATCCGACTCTTCATCGGGATCGGTATCCGGTGCCATCTCCTCGTCGAGAAATTCTGGCAATTCGCCAACTACAGTCAGCGTCACCGCCGTGCGCCGGAGTGTCAAGTTCTGCTCTTGCAGCACAACTTGAGCAATATCAAAAATTTTGTCAATTTCAGTCTCGTCTTCTACAGGAATTGCTGCTTCGTCGCTTTCGTCTCCGTGCCAAGTAAAAATTTCTACTGGAGAGTCGATCGGAATCAGCAAAGCATATTCTTGACCTTCTAGGTTCATCGAATGCTCTATGTTGCAAGTCAGCGATCGCCCGAATTCATCCGTCAGGGTGACGGACTCTTCGTTGGAACTGTCATTCTCTTTGCGGTTTGGGGATGAGGACATCGCGTGTATCTTAATTATCCGTCAATTATTCAGTAATTTGTGCTTGACAATGGGGAGTTTTCGTGGCGATATTCTGGCGGCGCGGGCGATCGCCAGCCCACAAGTTTAAACCGCGAGACTCGCGGCATTTTCCACGCGGAGAGTGCGGCGTTTAAATTTCCGTCTAGTCCAGAGCGATACTGAGGACAAATCACAATTTTGTGCTGCTTCAGTACCCAAGGGTACAGCGAAATTTTCTCAAGTATGTCAACGGTTACAGGTGTGCCTAGCAAACTTGCACAACTAGGATATCACGCCTTTGTTAAAAGCTATCAAGATTGGGAACAGGGGCGATATTTTGTCTTCTCATATCCAACCACCGCTGCAAAATCAGGGCTGCTGCTTTGCGATCGATCGAACCCTTATTTCGCGAAGGCGACATTCCTTGTGCTTGAATCAATTCCTCTGCCTCAACCGAAGTCAGGCGCTCATCTACATATTCTAGGGGGAGTTCTAAGGCCTCGGCGATGCGGCCAGCATATTTCTGCACTTGTCGCGCTTGATTGCCCAATTCTCCGCTCATGGAGTAGGGCAAGCCTGCAACCAAAATTTTCACTCCGCGCGATCGGACGAGTTCTTGCAGACAATCGACGTCGCGATCGAAGGACGATCGCACCAGAGTAGTAATCCCCGTAGCGATTAAACCTGTGCCGTCACACCCGGCGATGCCGACTCGTTTGCTGCCGATATCTAGTCCGAGGGCTGAAATCCATAATTTTTCGTTGGACATCAATCAATTTTAGATTTTAGATTTTAGATTTTAGATTTACTTTTTTCTCGCGGAAATAAGATTATTTAACGAACCGCGAAGGCGCAAAGAGCGCGAAGGAAGAAGGGAAGAAGTTGAGTTTTTTCGGTTTGTAGTGAGGACTTCAGTCCGCAAAAACAAGAGGACTGAAGTCCTCACTACGAACGGTTTTGATGGCGATTCATTTAGCGGACATTCGATCGGGAATGCAAGTTCTATTCTGGCGCGTCGCCGTCTTGAGGCAATTCCGGCAAATTCAGAGGCAAAATGCTGTTGGCATCTGTTGCTGCTGATTCGGAATTCTGGCAGTTCAAGGGGTTAATTCGATCGGCTTGACCGTTTCCTGAGTCCGACAAAAACGGTTTAATCTCTGAGGACGCGGGCCCTGCTGTGGCTTCCCCAGCCATCGGGCCGAGCCAGGACATCCGACCCGGTACTGGTTTGCGAGTTGGCTGGAAGCTCTGCAACACTTCTGATAGTTGGAGTCCTTCGAGGGAGACTAACTTTGATTCGCGCAGTTTGTGCCATACCGATCGAGACATCAGCAAGCTGTGTTCCACGCGCACGGCTCCAAATTGCTCTAAATAAGCTTCGCGTTCCGGTTGATAGTCGGCGGAAGCTAGTTGCAGGCTTTGAACGGGGAAGTCTTGAACGAGTCGCGCCATCTGGGATAGCAGTTCCGGGTACAGCCAAGTGTAGGCCGGGTGTACGGTTAATTGGGCGACGTGTGGCCCTTGGCCGTTGCGGGATAGCTGCACCTGAAAATAGCCGATCGCGGCTTTCCGCTGCGGTTCAAACACGTAACCGCTGACTACTTCTGTTTTCGCCAGCCACTGTCTGGCACCTTCGACTAAAGCGCCGAAAAAACTGGTTTTGAAGTCTTGAATGTGCCGATCGAATACTTGGCGCACCAAGGGCGGCATCGCCGCGGTATCGAGTTGATAAAGCAATTGAGCGTCCGCGTTGCTGACCGGCAGCAGGTTGGGCAAATCTGGCGTTGAGTTTGCCATTTCTTGCAGGCGTTCTGGGGCGATCGTCCAGTAAGTCATCTGCGCCAACGGCTGAAACCCGTTCTGCCGGTACAAAGCCAGGGAGTTTTTGTCGCCGACGTTCACCTCCAACAGCCACGTCCGCGCCTCCCAGACTGCCTCAAAGCAGTACCGCAGCAGCATGGAACCAATTCCTTTGCTGCGGGCTTCAGGGTCTACTCCGATGCGATCGATCCGCCAAGTGCTGCGGGTGCGGTTGAAAGGAGAAATCTGAATTATGCCCTTAACTTTCCCCTCTTCTTCGGCAACGTGGGCCCGAAACAGGGATTGACAAGGGTTGGGAAACAAGCTAAGCAGCTTTAGCAGTCCGTACCAGCGACGAATCTGCTGCAACTTTTTACCTAGTACCAAGTCGCAGCTTGCGCCCTTGCCGTTTTTGGGCGCTTCGGCTGTTTCCGCGCACAGTTGTTCCATCGCCTCGATGTCGCGGTACTGAAACGGGCGAATCACAACCTGGTTTTGGTTTTGGGAGGGAAATGAAGTCATATAGAAGTTCTCAAGTAAGGTATAAATTGGTGATTTGTAATTCTGTTGACTGTTGACTGTTGACTGCTGACTGTTGACTGTTGACTGTTGACTGTTAACTGTTGACTGTTGACTGTTGAAGGAAGAGGATTGGAGTAATGAATAGTCTGATTTTAATTTCTCCCTATAATGGAGAGGCTTTCAACCAATTCTTTCTGGTAATTGGTAAGCGGTCGCGCATTTAAATTACATATTCGGTACGGTGTCGAAGCCCATACCACAAGAGTATGATTATTTTTTTTAACACACAATTTAAATGTAGAACAGCTTAATTGGTAATTCGCTGGCGAGTCTCTAACGAAAGTTCAGAACCGTAATAGCACCAAAGTGGAGAATAGAAATTAAAAAGTTAAACCTTTTTAAGAAAGGGGAAGAGTTAGGGAAGTTTTGAACTCAAAACTTAGTAACTTTTAATTCTTCTCCCTTTCTTGGTGGATCTCAAGTTAAAAACTTTAAATCACTTTTTCGACTTTTTAATTTTCAATTGTCAACTCAAGATTTCTGTGGCAGAGGTCGAATCAATACGACCGGTGTTCGCTCGTCAGCATTCCCGGCGGGGTTGCTGTGCAAGGCTTGCTCTAAAAATGTTACCGATAAATCGGAGGTCGCTGCTAATATCTTAACTGCTTTCAAGTCATTGGCGTCTACGATCGCCGCCGCAAGTCCGGTTTCTCGTTGAATTTGTTCTACAACTTGCTGGGGATTGTCCGGGCCAAGCACGATAAATTGGTCGAAGGGAGGCAAAGTCCCGGTAACATCGTCGATTAGCCTTGCTTGTTCCCCTGCTAACTGGTAAAAGACTCCCGGTTTACCCAATATTTTAGCTACAGAGCCGATCGCAAATGCTGCAACTACGCGCCAAGGCCCGACTACATCCACCAAAGTTTGCATTCCGCAAGCTGTGGCCAAACTCGACATCGGCAAGAAAAACAAGCAAACTCGCTTTGCTACCCATCCGGGTTTAACTTCGCTGGGATGGTGGTAGCGTCCCTGCATCAAAGCTAGGGGAGTTTCTGCAAGGGCGACAATATCGCCTTTCTGGGCGCGCGGCACCACATAGCGCTTGACAATTTCCACGGGATCGTCTAGTTCCGCCAGTATGTGGGTGCGAATCGGCAAGACTTCGGCAACTCCGACATTGCGGGCGACGGGTACGGTGTCCGAGTTGGGAAATTGCAGCGGGACTACTACGTTGCGGATTTTGGGGATGCGCCCGCCTGGGCCGTAGGTGACGAAATGTATTTGCACCCAAGCTGACTGCAATTTGGTTAAATCTTGCCCTTGAATGTCTACGGAAACTTTAATTTTGGTGTTTTGTTGGGCTTTAACAATATAGCCGAACCAGTAATCGTCCGATCGGGCTTTTGCGTCTTTGTGGCAAGGAATCACTTTTGTCTGGAAAGTAACGCCATCCAAACTTGCGTCTGACAGCAGTTTCACCTCTGCGCGCACGGATGGCAACATTACCTCGAACCGCTGTGTCAGGTTGCGGAATTCCATTTCCCCGACTAAAAGATAGCGATTGGGTTCGTTTATGGCTAAGTGCCATTCTCCGGCTGTAAGTTCTAGTTTATTTGCACTCCCAGTCCGTCGATAGTTCAACTCTAGGCCCAATCCGCCCAATGCTAGCAGCGAACCTGCTGCTGCTATTCCTGTTGCTAAACTCTCAATCACTCAAATCACCGCCAATAATATTTTGTGTTTACTGTAGTCGATCTCGGGTACTTCGAGATCCGATCCGGCAGTAATTGGATTTGCTGGGGAAAGTTGAGGGCGATGGAAATTAGTGATTTTTGCTGTCAAGGGTTTGTTGGCGGGCTGCGCGGATTGGATGTGCGATTCCCTACGGGATAGCTTCGCCGCGCGTACTTTGGGATGCAGCGAAGGGCGATCGCCCTTGAGTTAAAATGTAGAAGATCGAATTACCTCGTCTCGCGATGCCAGCTAAAGATATTTACCATGATGGAGTCAAGCAAGCGCTGATTCTAGCTCATCTTCAACTCATGAAACCCGTACAAAATTGCGCTCTCATACTTGTAAAAATCGCCACTATAGCTATATTCGTTCCACAATTTACTAACAGTGCAAGCGCTCAATCCATCACAGACAAAAGCTGCGTCGCCGATATTCTAGGTGAAGAGATTGGCTCGCAAGTTAATATACGGTCTGGTGCGGGAAGCATTTTTAGTGTCATAGGCACGGTATCGGTAGGAAATTTAGTGATTGTTGCCAATGACGACCAAAATAAAAGTAGTCTCGTATCTCCACTCAGCCGTAAAGATACTGAAGGAAATGTCTGGTATTTGACGACAAGATTGAGAGCGAGTGAGTACAAAGGTTGGATAAGATCGGATTTTTTGAGACTGAGATGTCCTAATCCCTAGGTTAGGCAATAAACAAGAGAGGAAGCACTCTGCACGCACCCTATTTTATGACTTTCGCTATTTTCAAATAATTTGGGCGATCGCTCAATCTTGTTGAGTAGTAATGCTGCGATTACCGGATGGAATGTGCGCGCGGCGAAGCTATTTTTTGCTCGTTACCAGGCTGTGCCTGGTAATGCAGATCCGGAGGCTCTGCCTCCTTTTTTCTTGCAACTTACAGGAGAGAGGACTGTAGGAGGTGTTTAACTTATTAAGTTTTCGATTCTAAGTTTGTTGGATAACTAATATCGGCTAGATCGCAGGTGGCATCTAGGATTAATTTCCCTTTATTTTTCGGCGCATTGCTCTCTGGTTCGGGATTTTTTCTCGGAATCTTCCCTGCCGATTTCGCACAGTCTCTTCACCATTGCCCGATCGACTTTGTTGACGAGTTCGGCACTGATTATTTTTCTAAATTTAACTAATAAGGACGAGTAAAATGGCGCTTCATGCCTGTAGTATAATTGACCGATAGAGTATTGCAGCTAAGGGTTTTCTCGGATTTGTTCGACCGTCTCTCGATCGCTAATTTCCAATTTTGACTTAATGATTAATGTCCCCAACAGCAGCCGAAAGGATTTAGTCCTGGTGCCATTTTTTTCACGAAGTTTTGAGCATATTCGGCTTCAAATTCTGACTGGGGAATTAGTTGGGCCATAATGACCCAACGGTTAGAATCTGCCAACGTCCCTCGGAAGGGGAGTTCAAAGTCTGCGGCTGAATTTGGAGCTTATTCAACTTTTCGGTACACGATCGCGCCTTGGGGATGCAGGGCTTTTGAGCCATTCTACCAGCAATTCTTGCATTTGAATACTCAATCCGCCCTCACCAACCCAATTCTCGTCAAGTTTTTCTCCTTATTCAGCAAGCCCCTTAGATATTCTTCCGAGCGACGCACCCTACAACTACTAAATTCCCTACAACTCAACTGTTAAAAAGAAACAATCAAGTAACCGTTTTGGAATTTAGCACCAGTAACAGACTTGCCAGTCAGCGCCGGAGGTAGCAAAATATTGCGCCGCTGATCCCCAGCTTCGATCGTCACTTCTGGCCCGGATTGAATCAATTTAATTTCTTTCTTGTCAAACCCAGGTAAAAACAAACTAACTTGACGCTGTACAGTGTTTATGTTAATCGGTTTAGGAGCTTTGCCCGCCTCAGAAAAATCTGGCAAAGCATCAATTAAGGGCTGCCAATTATTTTCGCTGTGCGCCGGTACCGAAACCGCTGTCAAAGGATCGAAATCTGCTGCAACTGTTTCTGTAACCGCTGATTGATTGACAATTACACCGCCGACTGTCAAACCAATTTGTTGAGAACTTCCCCAAAGATAGCGGGCGGTGGCGATCGCACTTGCATCCCCAGTCGTCACCAAATAAGCCGCCGTGCGGTTCGGATCTGCCAGCGCTTCCTTACCCTTATCCAACAGATTATCGACTTGCTTGGTCGATTGAAAAGCATTGTCTCCCGACAAATCCACAGTCAACACTGTGCTGACAACCGGTTGAATAAAAGGCGACAAAGCTTTTCCCAAATCCGAATCTACCAAAGCTTGGCGGAACCGACGGATGTACCAGCTCAGAATTTCCGGCATTCCCAGCATCCGCAGCGTATCCATGCCGCCGGTGCCGTCATATACAATTACATCGTATTGTTTGCTGTCCTCGTATTCCCGAAGTTCGTTCAACGCTAGGGCGCTGTCCATTCCCGGTAAAACTCCCAATTCTTGACCGTAAATCTGTTTGAAAAACGGGGTGCGGACATATTGATCTTCCAGTTTTTTAACTTCGTCCCACCTGCGTTCTAGCAGTGGCGCGCTTTGCACCTGAACTGCTTTGAGGTTGGCGGCGATTTCCTGGGGGCTCGGAGTCAGGGGAACTCCTAGCAGAATACCCAATGCAGGGCCCGGATCTTGGCCGAGCAGCAGAACTCGCTTACCTTGAGCTGCGTATTTTTTAGCTGTTGCGATCGCGATCGTGCTGCGGCCAGTGCCGCCTTTGCCCAAAAATGTCAAAATCAAAGCCATTTTCTGTTCTCAGTGCCCAATTTTCAGTAAGATTACGGATTATCAATGCTTTCGGCCATTACTGGCTAGTTTTCTAGCAAGCCAGTTTACCGAAGTAACTTTTGACCAGACTCCCTACAGTGTCCCTCACCTGTCGCTGACCTACAAGCAAACTGATCTAGCAATATTCTAGAGTTTGGTTGTCGGTCAATATTTGCGATCGCCCATCAAGCCTTTACTCACAACCTCAAGGAGCGATCCCTGCTTGAGGTTGCAGGCTGAATCAATTAGCCAAAGCCCGATCGCACTTTCTGCACTCTCGATCTACCGATCGATTGTAAAATTTTGTAACAATTTTAATTCGGTAGCATTAGATACAGAATTATCTGTTATAGTGATAAATAGGAAGAAAAAAACAGTTCAACATTAAATAAAAAAATACGGAGGAACCGCATATGTCTACTGAAAATCAAGCCCGCTCTCTGATGATGCGCCACCACCACATGGTGAAGAACCGGCAGCAATCCATGCTCAACCGCACCGCTAGCGAAGTCGGGATGGAAGATACCAACTACTGGGGCCACATTCAAGGCAAAGCACAGCCAAGCCTTCGAGCCAGTTACGATCGCAGCAACGCCACCATGAGCTAAGGCAAGCTCAATTTCCCCCATTGCCCGCAAACCTACTACCTACACTTGGAGAAACTCGTGATGTCTACTCAACAACAAGCGCGCAACCTGATGATGCGCCACCAACACCTAGTAAAAAATCGTCAGGAATCCATGCTGAGCCGTGCGGCTGCTGAAGTTGGTTTAGATGTCAGTAAAGAGGCAAGTGTCGATCGCAAATAACTCGTTTTTTCAACAGCGAGACTGTTGAATCGAGTTTGTTGTTTTCCACCTAAAAATTAATAATGACAGTTAAAAAACCGTCGCGACTTCTTCTTGAGTTCGATCTCTAGAAAGGAAGTCGCGATTAATTTTTATTTGGTTAGTTAAATACAAAAAGTAAAGCACAGCCTCGCTTAACTTCATTTCCACGCCGAAAAACCCGAAAACGAGCAACCCTTACCAAGTCATCAGTCGTTGACAATCTCAAGTCTCAAACTTGTACGCTCGCGAAGCCGAAGAATCTCAAATCTAAAATTTAAAATGATATAATCCCTTTTCAGAAGATTGAAGGCTACTAGGGAGGTCATAATGTCGGACTGGAAAGTAATTGACGGCGGAGTTACAGCACCGAAAGGATATCGAGCATCGGGAATTACAGCGGGTTTGAAGCCTTCAGGCTTGCCGGATTTAAGCTTAATTTTGTCAGAGGTGGACGCGATCGCCGCGGGAGTCTTCACCACATCCACCGTCCGGGCCGCTTGCGTGGACTACTGCCGCCAACGCTTGCAAGCAAAACCCAGCGCCAAAGCAATTTTGTGCAATGCCGGACAAGCAAATGCCGCTACTGGGGAACAAGGTTTGGCAGACGCCCTCGAAAGTGCAAAATTGTTGGGAGAAGCGCTAAATATTCCTCCTGAATCGATTCTTTTGGCCTCCACAGGAGTAATCGGACAGCGGATTAAAATGGAGCCGCTGAGGGCGGGAATTCCGCGATTAGTTGCTGAGGCATCGGCAACTGGTTCCGATGCGGCGGCGAAGGCTATTTGTACGACTGATTTAGTCCCGAAAACGATCGCCCTAGAAACCGTGTTTGGCGATCGACCGGTGCGCGTCGGCGGCATTTGCAAAGGTTCGGGAATGATTCACCCGAATATGGCAACATTGCTAGCATTTGTAACCTGTGATGCAGCAGTATCCTCGCATTTGTGGCAAGAAATGCTGAGTCGGGCCGCTGACAGAAGTTTCAATCAAATTACAGTTGATGGCGATACCAGTACCAACGATTCGCTAATTGCTTTGGCCAACGGTCAATCTCGCACCCCGGCGATTACAGAAATGGGCCCGGAGGCTGAAAAATTAGAGGCGATGCTGACAGAAGTTTGCGTATATTTAGCAAAGGCGATCGCCCGCGACGGCGAAGGTGCAACTTGTTTGGTAGAAGTCCAAGTTAGCGGTGCCGCCGACGAAGTTTCTGCGAGTAAAATTGCCAAAACAATAGTCGGTTCTTCTTTGGTGAAAGCTGCTATTTTCGGACGCGATCCCAATTGGGGCAGAATTGCGGCGGCTGCGGGGCGCGCTGGCGTACCTTTTGAACAGGAGAATTTGCGGATTCAATTGGGAGATTTTTTGATGATGGAAAACGGACAACCCAAAGAGTTCGA
>JBBSNU010000069.1:0-12321 GCA_038260455.1 Chroococcales cyanobacterium
AAGACGATCGACCATTTGGTTCGTAGTGAGGACTTTAGTCCGCATTAAGAAGGACTAAAGTCCGAACGATCAAACCTTTTCAAGGGTGCATCTGGTGTTTTGCATTTGTAGTGCGAGCGTCCTCGCTCGCGTGCTGTGTAAAGCACGCGAGCGGGGACGCTCGCACTGTAAAAAACATCCTTTTTGCGAAAATGAGATGCTCCCCTTTTCAATTTGGTTCGTAGTGGGGAATTTAGTCCGCATTCGGAAGGACTAAATTCCGAACGATCAAACCTTTTCAATCAAACTCATTCACAACTTGCAAATAGTCGATCGCCGCATCTATCCTCGAACTATACTTAAAAGCAAACTGATCGAACCAATATCTCTCATCAGAATTCTTATCCAAATTTTTCAGCCAAACTTGAGCTTGCCTAACCTTCTGCCTGCGGGTTTGGACGTCTAACTCTGACTGCACAATCTTTTCTGGGGTTTGCGGTGCTAGTGCAGTAACTTCCTGAGCTTTATTTTCTGCTTTGTGCAGAGACTTAAGCGGTTCCCGTGCAGCAACTTCCTGATGTTTATTTTGTGCTTCGCATTCAGCTTTAATTTCAGCTAAATCCTTGTCTAAAACACCAGCATACAAATTTATATCTGTTGTTTTTAATGTTTGATTTGACGGCACTGCTGCTGGTTGCGAAAGCGGTTGTGCTTCCACCGGCGGCTGACTTAGTACCTCGCGAACTTTTTGAGATGCTTGATATTCTGCCTTAAGTTCAGCTAACAGGCGATCGATCGATTCCATAACTTAAAACCCTCTAAAAAATGCTGCCCAGCAACCAGCCACAAATATAATCGCGCCAAATTCGCCCGCTTCTTCAATCAGTTATTGCATTCAGCAATACTTCCGTCAGCGTCATGTCTTCAAGATCGTCCATCGTCACAGTATCAACGATATCAAATTTAGCCCCAGCGCTTTGCAGTTCGTCATCCAATATCTTGAGAAATTTAGTAGCTTCCGGCGCATTCCCTACTTGAATGAAAGAAATTGCCAACTCTTCATCTCGATCGATCTTCCGCGAAGCCTCTATAATCGTTTTCATCACTTCTTTGCGATCGTCCGGTTCACCGTCCGTCACCACTAATATTGTTTCCCCATTTTGCTTAGTCTTACCGGATGCTTTGCGCTGAAAATAACTGTTTAGAGCGTCTAGCAGCACTGCAGCTAAATTTGTAGTCCCCGAAGGTTCGTTTTCTTGGAATATTTGCAAGACTTTAGCTGATGTTACGTTGTCGTAGCGCTTGAAACGACCGGAAAACACATAAACTGTGATGCCGTCTGGGTCAAGTTCTTCGCATTTATTCGCTAGGGCGATGGTCGATTCTTGGATCAGCGCCCACCGACTTTTACCGCCCGTCCGATCTTTGGTGTACATACTGCCGCTTTTGTCAATGATGATTGTATAATCGCGGTTCTGAAGCATAAGATTTTCCTGTTAATTAAATTTTTTCCAAAAAAGAAGAAAACCAGCGAGCCGAAGCTGTTGAGCTTTCGTTGCTCGCTGCGTTTTTTAGTGAATTTGCGATCGCAAATAGCAGAATTTAAGCTGCAACTAAAGCATCTTTAAGCGGCTTCCAGCTAAAAACTCGATCGCCCCCCATCTCCACTGCTATTTTAACTCGCGGTTCTAACGTCGGCAAAACAGTCAAATACTCAACTTCCTGACTAGACAAAATCTGCCCTTCAATAATCCACAGCACCAGTCCTTTTGCTTTCGGTTGCAAATTGTCTAATTGAGTTTTCAACATCGGCGGCACATAGTACGTATAGCCGACAGCCCCTTCATTGCCAGTAGTTTTCTTGCCCAAATGCGGCGGCCGCACCCCGTGAACCCCCGTCAAATACATCGCTAAATCGCCCAAGCCCCGCGCCGTAATCGTGTACGCACCGTAGCCCGCAGCCCGCAGCCGTCGCAGGTAACGGCCCTCAAATCCTCCCTCTAAAGGAACGTACAGGGCCAGCGACCCCGACTTTTCCAAATCCCGAATCATATCCGAACCCGTGGTAATCAGTCCCATAAATTTGTCTTGCCTGCTGTTTTAAATTTGGTCGATCGCCAATTGCGAGCTTGGAGTATTATAAATCCTCAAGCTGAGGCGAAAAATTTAGTCCCGGACTATCCGAATCAAGAAACCGGGTTTTTCAATCTGATTGAGGGTTTGACCCAAGAATTGTCGTTAAAAAAACCAGGTTTCCGGCCACCGGTGCGTAATTAATCAACTTATGCTCGCGGCCTTGACAAACGGCCAACACTTCATATACTATTGTGAATTGTCGCCGTAAAGGATACTGAGTAGCTTGCCGCTCAAGTCCTGGCACAAAAAAGCAAGACCGAGACAAAACTCGGAGAGCGATCGGGTAAAAAGCCGCGCATCTCAACCCTTGCAAGACTTCCACAAGCTCGCTCCCAAATTTAAAACTCAAATTTTAAACACCGAGGAAAGCTGTTGGTTGATAACAGTTAATTGCAGGAACACTGAAATAAATGTTTCTGCACAAGAGCAAGCGGATTGACGTAAAAAAAATTCTCAATCCGAAACCTCTTGCGTAAATAAAAGGAAAAAATCCGTGTCTGTAGGCATTCTAGGTACAAAACTAGGCATGACTCAAGTGTTTGACGCAGAAGGGAGAGCAATCCCCGTCACCGTCATTCAAGCAGGGCCTTGTACAGTAACTCAAATCAAAACAAAACAAACTGACGGCTACGGTGCCGTTCAAGTTGGATACAGCGATGTCAAGCCGAAGGCTCTCAACAAGCCAGAATTGGGACACCTTGCCAAGTCGGGGGCGACTCCATTGCGCCACTTGCAGGAATACCGCTTGGAAGACACCAGTTCCTTTGAATTAGGTCAACAACTAAAAGCAGATAGCTTTACACCGGGACAAATAGTAGATGTCACCGGTACAAGCATCGGTAAAGGTTTTGCAGGCTTTCAAAAGCGCCACAACTTCAAACGAGGCCCCATGTCTCACGGTTCCAAAAATCACCGCGAGCCTGGATCGATCGGGCCTGGAACAACTCCCGGTCGCGTCTATCCCGGTAAAAAAATGGCGGGACGTATGGGCAACGTTCAAGTCACCGTCCGCAAACTCACAATTGTCCGGGTGGATGCAGAGCAGAATTTGTTGCTAATTAAGGGAGCAGTTCCCGGCAAACCTGGCGCCTTAGTCAATGTTGTGCCTGAGAAAAAAGTAGGACGTTAGTTAGCAGTCATTAGTCAGCAGTCAGCAGTCAGCAGATAGTGGTTGGCGGTTAGTAGCAAGAAGAACTAAGAGCCAAAAACTTAAAGCTGACAAAGCGACAAAGCGACAAAGCGACAAAGCGACAAAGCGACAACTAAAAAACAGACAACTAACAACAGACAAAGGACAAAAGATATGGTTAATTGTGTAGTGCGAAATTGGCAAGGCGAAGAAGTTGGGGAAACAACTTTAGAACTGCGCGTAGCCAAAGAAGAAAATGCGTCTCACATCGTTCACAGAGCATTGACGCGGCAACTGAATAACGCCCGTCAAGGAAATGCTTGCACCAAAACTCGATCGGAAGTTAGAGGTGGCGGCCGCAAACCTTGGCGTCAAAAAGGCACCGGTCGAGCCAGAGCAGGTTCGATCCGTTCTCCGCTGTGGCGGGGCGGCGGTGTCATATTCGGGCCAAAACCCAGAGACTTTGAAGTCAAAATGAACAAAAAGGAACGCCGTCTCGCTTTGCGGACAGCATTCTTCAGTCGTACCGAAGACATGATTGTGGTTGAAGAATTTGCAGAGCAATTTCCGAGACCGAAAAGCAAAGACTTGCTGAGCGCGATCGCCCGTTGGGGAATCGACTCCAATAAAAAAGTTCTGTTAATCTTGCCAGAACCGCAACTCAACGTCTATTTGTCAGGACGCAACATCGAATTAGTCAACGTCATCTTGGCAACTTCCCTGAACGTTTACGACGTTCTCGCGGCTGACAAAATTATTGTCACCTCTACCGCCATAACAAAAATTCAGGAGATTTACGGTGAGTAAAATCGACCCCCGCGACTACGCAGATTTGATCCAGCGTCCGATTCTCACCGAGAAAGCTACCCGAATGATGGAATTAAATCAATTTACATTCGACGTAGCCCCCAAAGCGACCAAGCCTCAAATCAAAGCTGCAATCGAAGAACTCTTTAAGGTTAAAGTCACCGCAGTTAACACCCAAAACCCGCCGCGCAAAAAGCGTCGAGTTGGTAAATTCGTCGGATTTAAACCTTGTTACAAGCGAGCAACCGTCACTTTGCTAGACGGAGATTCGATCCGCAAACTGCTATTCCCAGAAGTTTAGCCAATTTTGGATTTTAGATTTTAGATTTTAGATTTTAGATTGCAGTTAGCTAGTGCAAATTCCCAATCCAGGAAACAGCCAAGTTAACCGATCATCCCAAATCTGAAATCCCAAATCTAAAATCTAAAATCCCAAGTCTAAAATCTAAAATCTAAAATCGATTATGGGCATTCGTTCTTACCGACCTTATACATCCAGCACCCGAGAAAAAACCGTCTCGGACTTTGCTGAAATTACCACGTCAGAACCCGAAAAGTCTCTAACCAGCAACAAGCACACCAAACAAGGCCGCAACAACCGAGGCGTCATCACCTGTCGCCACCGGGGAGGCGGTCACAAACGGCTTTATAGAGACATCGACTTTCGGCGCGACAAACACAGCATTCCTGCTACCGTCAAGTCGATCGAATATGACCCCAACCGCAACGCCCGCATCGCCCTAGTATTCTACAAAGACGGCGAAAAACGGTACATCCTGCACCCACTCAACTTAACAGTCGGTACAGTCATAGTCTCAGGCCCAGACGCGCCGATCGAAATCGGCAACGCCCTACCCCTGAAAAACATCCCCCTCGGTACCAGCATCCACAACGTAGAGCTAGTACCCGGAAAAGGCGGACAAATCGTCCGTTCCGCAGGTTCCAGCGCTCAGCTAATGGCAAAAGAAGGTACCTACGTCACCCTCAAACTGCCCTCCGGCGAACAGCGCAAAGTCCGCGCCGACTGCTACGCCACCATCGGTCAAGTTGGCAACACAGACGCTAGAAACATCAGCCTCGGTAAAGCAGGCCGCACCCGCTGGAAAGGCCGCAGACCAACCGTTCGCGGTAGCGTCATGAACCCGGTAGACCACCCGCACGGCGGTGGCGAAGGCAGAGCGCCCATCGGGCGTCCTGGGCCTATGACTCCTTGGGGCAAACCAGCATTGGGTGCCAAAACTCGGAAAAAGAAAAAGCGCAGCGACTCTTTAATCGTCCGGCGCCGCCGCAAATCTTCCAAGCGTGGCAAGGGCGGCAGACAAAGTTAAGGAAGAAGGAAGAAGTTCGATGGAAGTCGGAAGAAGGAAGAAGGAACAACGAAAAAGTTTTCCGCGCTCTTTTATTCCAGCAACTTTCTTCCCAATTCAATTCCAACTACTAATTACTAATTACCAAAACCATGTCTCGATCGCTTAAAAAAGGCCCCTTTGTAGCAGATCACCTGCTCACAAAAATTGAAAAACTCAACGCCGAAGGCAAAAAACAAGTAATTAAAACTTGGTCGCGCTCTTCCACAATTCTGCCCCAAATGGTAGGTCACACGATCGCAGTTCATAACGGCAGACAGCACGTCCCAGTCTACCTAACCGACCAAATGGTAGGTCACAAACTCGGAGAATTCTCCCCTACTCGCACCTTTAGAGGTCACAGCGATAAAAAGGCAAAAAGATAGCCGAATTAGGTGACAGGTAATAGGTAACTGGAAAAAGTTTTTCCCAATTACCAATTACCTTTTTCCCAATTACCAATTACCAACTTACCCAAATCGAAATGGTTATAGATACCACATCCGAAATTAAGGCGATCGCCCGTTACATTCGGTCATCCCCCTTCAAAGTTCGCCGAGTCCTCGACCAAATTCGCGGCAAAAGCTACCAAGAAGCCCTGATTTTACTCGAATTCATGCCCTACCGCGCCTGCGAACCAATTGTCAAAGTTTTGCGATCGGCAGTAGCCAACGCCGAACACAACGCAGGACTCGACAAAAGTAAGCTAGTAGTCTCTCAAGCTTACGCAGACCAAGGCCCAGTCCTCAAGCGCTTCAGACCCCGCGCTCAAGGTCGCGCCTACCAAATCCGCAAGCCAACTTGTCACATCACCGTAATAGTTGCTCCGATCCTAGAAGACTAAACCACGGAAAAACGTAATATAGCCTTTCGAGCTCTCATATGAGGTACGCGAACGGCATAGGGCATAGGGCATAGGGCATAGGGCATAGGGCTATCCTCACCACGCTTGAGAACCGCTCTAGGTAATAAACAGCTTAAAGTTGAAAAAATAGGTAATTACCAATTACCTTTCCTCAAAGCACGGAAATCACGGAATCGCAGACAGTCGTTTTTTACTTCTTCCTTCTTCCTTCTTCCTTCTTCCTTCTTCCTTCTTCCTTCCCTGTTACCAATTACCTTTTTCCCAATTAACTAATCAAATATTATGGGCCAAAAAATACATCCAATTGGTTTTCGTCTCGGCATTACCCAAGAACACCGTTCTCGCTGGTTTGCTGACCCGAAGAACTATCCAGAACTCTTGCAAGAAGACCACAAAATCCGCAAGTACGTCCGCAAAACCCTTAGCAATGCTGGCATTTCCTCAGTCAGAATTGAACGGAAAGCCGATCAAGTAGACCTAGAAGTCTTCACCGCCAGACCGGGCGTTGTCGTAGGCCGCGGCGGAGCAGGTATCGAAACCTTGCGCGTCGGTTTGCAGCAGCTACTCGGCAACAACCGCCAAATTCGCATCAACGTCGTCGAAGTTCAGCGCGTAGACGCCGATGCCACACTGATCGCAGAATACATTGCCCAGCAACTAGAACGGCGCGTATCCTTCCGCCGAGTAGTCCGCCAAGCAATCACCCGCGCCCAAAAAGTAGGCATCCAAGGCATCAAAATTCAAGTCAGCGGACGGTTAAACGGCGCAGAAATCGCCCGTACCGAATGGACGCGCGAAGGCCGAGTCCCCTTGCACACGCTGCGGGCAGACATCGACTACTCCTGCTGCACCGCTCAAACCATCTTCGGTATTCTGGGCATTAAAGTTTGGGTCTTCAAAGGCGAAATTATTCCCGGACAAGAACAAGAATCTGCACCAAATGCAGCAGTGCCCCGGACTAAACAAAAGCGCCGCCGCCAGAACTTTGAAGATCGATCGAACGAAGGCTAGCTAATTGTTAACTGTTAGTTGTCACTGGTCAGTTGTCATTTAAAACCAATTGCCAATTACCAATTGCCAATTACCAATTACCAAATACCAAAATCCCAACTCCCAAAGCCATGTTAAGCCCTAAAAGAACAAAATTCCGCAAACAACAGCGCGGGCGAATGAGCGGTCAATCCACCCGCGGCAACACAGTTAGCTTTGGCGACTTCGCGCTCCAAGCCGTCGAGCCCGCCTGGATAACCTCCCGCCAAATCGAAGCCGGACGGCGCGCCATGACCCGCTATATCCGCCGGGGCGGTAAAATCTGGATTCGCATTTTTCCCGACAAACCTGTTACCCAGCGCGCAGCAGAAACCCGGATGGGTTCTGGTAAAGGCGCGCCGGAGTTTTGGGTAGCCGTCGTCAAACCAGGCCGGATCATGTTTGAAATTGGCGGTGTAACCGAAGAAACAGCCCGCGAAGCAATGCGTTTGGCATCTTTCAAATTACCGATTAAAACCAAGTTCATCAGCCGCGAAGAAGGCCAGTCTTAGCGAAAATCGAAGGTAGAGTTAGGTCGGCATTGGTCTGAATTTTAAAGGGCGACAGCAATTTAAAATCGGCAATTCATAACTTTTCTTTCCTTCGACCTTCAGCATATAGACAATTAAGTCTTCACTATGAACGATCGCTCACGATAAAGCACAGAATTATGTCTTTGACCAAGATTAAAGAAGCTAGAGAATTAAGCGAAGCAGCAGTAGCAGAGCAAATTTTAGCCGTCAAGCGCCAACTAATGGATCTGCGGCTCCAGCAAGCTACCGGCCGCCTGGACAAGCCTCACCTGTTTAAGCACGCCAAACATCGGCTGGCTCAATTAATGACAGTTGAACGCGAGCGCCAAATCGCAGCCGAGGCTCAAGCTACAGCCGAAAAAGCCGCATCGAAAGCAGCCGACGCACAGCAAGCTGCAGCCGACGCACAGCAAGCTGCAACCGCTGTCAGCCCCGAGTGAGCAGCAGCCGAAGCTCGCACAGTAGTTCAAAAAAACTCAATTGCACAACAAAGATAGATAGCTATGGCAATTAAAGAACGAGTTGGCGTAGTAGTCAGCGACAAGATGGACAAAACCGTCGTAGTAGCGATCGAAAACCGCTCCTCCCACAGTAAGTACGGCAAAATCGTAGTCCGCACCAAGCGGTACAAAGTGCACGACGAAGAAAATCAGTGCAAACCAGGCGATCGCGTCCGCATCACTGAAACTCGCCCCTTGAGCAAAACCAAACGCTGGACGGTGGCTGAGATTTTCGGGACAAAAAACGGCTAACAGTTAATTGCGATATCGCGATCGCCCCATCGACAATTAACCATCAACTAGCAGTCAACAGTCAACAGTCAACAGTCAACAGTTAACAGTCAACAGTTAACACTCAACAATCACCATGATTCAACCCCAGACATACCTCAATGTCGCCGACAATAGCGGAGCCCGCAAACTAATGTGCATCCGCGTATTGGGAGGCGGCAACCGCCGCTACGGCGGAGTCGGCGATGTCATCATTGCCGTCGTCAAAGACGCCATCCCCAATATGGCAGTCAAAAAATCCGATGTCGTCAGAGCCGTCATTGTCAGAACCCGCAAAGGCTTGCGTCGCGACAGCGGCATGAGCATTCGTTTTGACGACAACGCCGCCGTCATCATCAATCCAGAAGGCAACCCCAAAGGCACTCGCGTTTTCGGCCCCGTCGCCCGCGAATTGCGTGACAAAAACTTTACTAAAATCATTTCCTTAGCCCCGGAGGTACTTTAAAATGTACGGAAAAAAGGGTAAAGCAACTAGCGAACCGCAGCGCTACAGAATGCACGTCAAAGCAGGCGACACCGTGCAAATAATTACGGGCAAAGAAAAAGGAAAAGTCGGAGAAATCCTAAAGACATATCCCAAAGCCAGCAAAGTAATTGTTAAAGGCGTAAATATCCGAACCAAGCACGTCAAGCCCCAACAAGAAGGGGAATCGGGAAAAATAGTCACCTTTGAGGCTCCCATTCATAGCTCAAATGTCATGCACTATTCCGAAAAAGAGAAAATCGCCAGCCGCGTCTGTTATACATTTAGTGAAGACGGCCGCAAACTGCGACAACTCAAAAAAACCGGAGAAATCCTCGATAATTAGTCATCAGTCATCAGTCCTTAGTCCTTAGTCCTTAGTCCTTAGTCCTTAGTCCTTAGTCCTTAGTCCTTAGTCCTTAAAAGACAACTGACAAAGAACAACTGACAAAGAACAACTGACAACTAACAACTGACAAAGAACAATTCCCTGACCAAGCCCAGGGACAGTTAACGAAACACAAAAACTATGCCGGACAAACTCAAAGTTCTTTATCAAGGAAAAATCGTTCCCAAACTGATGGATCAGTTTAAATATACTAATATCCATCAGGTTCCCAAACTCGTCAAAGTCACCGTGAACCGCGGTTTGGGAGAAGCATCTCAAAATGCTAAGGCACTAGATTCATCCATCAACGAAATTGGCATCATCACCGGACAAAAACCAGTGGTGACGCGGGCGAAAAAAGCGATCGCAGGCTTCAAAATCCGCAAAGGAGTACCAGTAGGCGTGATGGTGACGCTACGCGCCGATCGGATGTATGATTTTCTTGATCGGCTGATCAACCTCGCACTACCCCGCATCCGCGACTTCCGGGGCATCAGCCCCAAAAGCTTCGACGGTCGCGGCAACTACAGCTTGGGCCTGAGAGAACAGCTCATCTTTCCAGAAATAGAATATGACAGCATCGATCAAATTCGAGGCATGGACATTTCAATTATCACCACAGCAAAAACCGACGAAGAAGGACGCGCTTTGCTTAAAGAAATGGGAATGCCGTTCCGGGACAACTAAGCACTAGAGTAAGAAGCAAAAGATGGCAGCTAACGATACCATAGCAGATATGTTGACGCGCATTCGCAATTCTTGCATGGCGCGCCACCAGACAACACAAATTCCAGCTACAAAAATGACCCGTAGCATCGCCCAAGTCCTCAAAAATGAAGGCTTTATCAGCGAATTTGAAGAAGCAGAACCAGAAGGAGTCAAGCGAACCATAGTGCTTTCTCTAAAGTACAAAGGTAAAACTCGCAAGCCCATTATCACCGCACTTAAGCGAGTCAGCAAACCAGGACTTCGCGTTTACTCGAACCGTAAAGAATTGCCCCGAGTATTAGGCGGAATTGGCATCGCCATTATCTCCACCTCCAGCGGCATTATGACCGATAGAGAAGCCCGACGCCAAGGTTTGGGCGGAGAAGTGCTTTGTTATGTTTGGTAGTCATTAGTCAGTCGATTTTAGATTTTAGATTTTAGATTTTAGATTGACACTCCAGCGCAGTGAATCTGAGAGTTTCAACAAAAATCTAACATTTGGGGAGCATCCACTCAAAAGTATCGGGGGCACAGTACCCGTTTCTTGCGGGTCATTAGTCGCCGATTATTGGCAACAAACTCCAAAATCGATCGCTCAAAACTAATAACTAAAGACTAACAATCAAGCACTAATCACTAAAAACAAAGGACAAAAAATATGTCGCGAATTGGCAAGCGTCCGATTAGCATTCCCACTAAAGTCACCATCACCCTAGACGGCCAAAAAGTAGCCGTCAAAGGCCCAAAAGGTGAACTTTCCCGAGTGATACCAGCAGAAATCCTCATGGGACTCGAAGGCGAGACTTTACTCGTTACCCGCCGAGACGAATCTCGCGTCGCCAGACAACTGCACGGCTTGTGCCGCACCCTAGTCGCCAACATGGTCGAAGGTGTATCAGAAGGTTTTCAGCGCCGTCTGGAAATTGTCGGCACAGGTTATCGGGCACAGGTTCAAGGACGGAACCTGATTTTAAACGTCGGTTACAGCAAGCCAGTTGAAATGCCCCCTCCAGAAGGCATCACAATGGCAGTTGAAGGCAACACCAACGTCATAGTCTCCGGCATTGACAAAGAACTCGTAGGCAACACAGCAGCCCGCATCCGCGCGGTGCGTCCGCCTGAAGTCTACAAAGGTAAAGGCATTCGTTACAGCGGCGAAGTCATCCGGCGCAAAGCTGGTAAAACAGGCAAAACAGGTAAGAAGTAAACATGAAGCTTACTCGCAAAGAATCAGTCCACCGCAGACACCGCCGCGTGCGGCGCAAGGTGTTCGGCACCGCCGAGCGTCCCAGATTAGCGGTATTTCGATCGGATCAGCACATCTACGCCCAAGTAATCGACGACACGGCCCAGCACACTTTGGCAGCCGCGTCAACCCTAGATCCAGAATTGAAAGCCGAACTCAGTTCCGGCAACAACTGCAACGCCAGCACCAAAGTCGGTCAGTTGATTGCCAAACGCTGTTCCAGCGCTGGCATAGTCAAAGTCGTGTTCGATCGCGGAGGCAACCTCTACCACGGTCGCGTTAAAGCCCTCGCAGATGCAGCTCGCGAAGCCGGGTTAGACTTTTAGGAAGAAGGAAGAAGGAAGAAGGAAGAAGGAAGAAGGAAGAAAGAAGCAATAAAATTCTTAATTCCTAATTTTTAATTCCTCATTGCAGACTACCAGTTACTAATCCTCAATTCCCACAAGACAAAACTATGGCAGAACAAAAAGAACAGCGCACCAAGAAAAAAAGCAGCAGCAACAACAAAGGACGCGAAAAAGAATCCGAATGGCAAGAAAGAGTTGTTCAGATTCGTCGCGTTACTAAAGTAGTCAAAGGTGGTAAAAAACTCAGCTTCCGCGCCATAGTCATTATCGGCAACGAACGCGGTCAAGTTGGAGTGGGAGTCGGCAAAGCTAGCGACGTAATCGGTGCAGTGAAAAAAGGCGTCGCTGACGGCAAAAAACACCTAATTGAAGTCCCCCTCACCAAAGCAAACTCCATCCCTCACCCCATCAACGGTGCAGGCGGCGGAGCCAAAGTCATGATGCGTCCGGCCGCAGCCGGAACAGGCGTAATTGCAGGGGGAGCAGTCCGAACAGTTCTCGAACTAGCAGGAGTCCGCAACATCTTAGCCAAACAGCTAGGTTCTGGAAACCCC
>JBBSNU010000070.1:0-12295 GCA_038260455.1 Chroococcales cyanobacterium
GAATTTTTCAAAGGCATTGCGCTGTTTACACCGGGGGGAGACTTAATCTATTGCATAGACCCCCGCAAGCAAAATCAGTGGCACTTGCAGTTGTGCGTAGCTTTACAGGAAATACTCGGTTTGTCGGAACCGCCACATTTTTTGATACCTTGCTACACGGCAACCGTTGACTGTTGGGGTGATCGGAGCGATCGAGAGTTGCGGGTTGTCGCCGAGGCATACCCGCCGGTGCTGCGACATCAAACGCTGCTGAATGCCATTTTTGGGACAGGAGATTTGGTTTGGGAGGCCCGCAGCGACGAAATGTGCGAACCGATGGCGATCGCCACTTATCACAAACAATTCCCCGAACTCTGGGAAAATCACGACTTAGTTGTACAGTATCCCCTCACCATCAGTCGATCGGACTTTGGCAATTTCCCGATCGTACCTCCCTCCCGCTTTGGGAAATCTCCGCAGGTGGCGCTTCCCAAACCCGCAGCCATCACTCCACCGCCACCAACTCTAGGATATGTTTTGCGGCTGTTTGTTTCCGGGATCAACCAGAGCACTGAACGCACCCTCGAAACATTACATCAATTGTTAGAACAATCCCTCGATCTTCCCTACACTTTAAAAGTAATTGATGTTTTAAAACATCCCGAACAAGCTGAGGCAGATCAGATTTCAGCAACACCTACTTTGATTAAAATTTGGCCAAAACCGGTGCGACGAATTGTCGGCGAATTGAACGATGCCGAAAAAATAGGGCGGTTGCTGAGCAATTCAGAATTTTAGATGTTGGCGATTATTGAATACTGGCGATCGCGCTCAGTTTTGCAAGAGTATTCGCTGTGAAAGCTCAAAGTGATACCATTTTTCTAAAAATGTGCTGATGAAGTCTTAGCCACCCCGAACTCGCGGGGGGGTTGGGGGGGTAATATCTAGCGCTATTTTATGAAATTGGTATGATATCGTTTCCGTTTTCGCCGGAATAATAATTTTAGGAGTTCATCGCGAGCGTCCCGCTCGCACTCCGGTATAATTCCGATGTTACGGTATATGAGATAGGTAGACAAGCGAGCGAGACGCTCGCACTCCTAAAAAACGCTTTTTACTCTCTCGTGAGATGCTCCCCTTTGGGAACATCTGGTATTTTGCAAAAAGCATTTTTTTTTATAGTGCGAGCTGTCGCGAGCTCGCGTATTGTACTCGCGAGCTCGCGACAGCTATAAATGCAAAACTGAGATGCTCCCAAAGTCGATCGGCTCAATCAGGAAGACAAACATCCGGCGCGCACAAACCGGCTAAATCCAAAGTTGTGACTTCCAGCGTATCCAACTCAACTCGCCGAATGACGTGATTGTTTGTATCAGCAACAAACAAATGAGAGCCGATCGCGCTCAAGCCTGAAGGTTCAAAAAATCGAGCCTTGACACCTGTACCGTCAGCCAAACCTGCAGTACCATCTCCAATCATCGTGATACAGGTACCGCTGCGGTGGTCAATCCGCTTAATTCTGTGATTGTAAGTATCAGCAACCCACAGATAATTTTGACTGTATTCAACACCCAAACAGTGCTGCAACCTCACCTCTTCACCGCGGCCATCTTTATCCCCAAAACCAAACAGTTCACCGCTACCGCAGACAGTACGCACCTTCGGGTCTTCATCTATACCGAGGGCACGAATCGAACTAATTTCGCTGTCAGCAACAAACAACTCCGATCGATTCGTAGCCAAGCCGCTGGGCTGAGAAAAAGCAGATTCTGCAAGATTTCCGTCAACACAAGATTCCCGGCCCGTACCTGCATAAGTGCCGATCGTACCAGCATCTAACTGCATTTCCCAAATTTGGTGCGAGCCCGCCATAGCGATAAAAAGTCGATCGCCAACTCTTTCTAAATCCCAAGGCGAATTCAATTGCGTTTCTAAAGCCTTGCCGCTGCGGGGTGCAATTTCGCGACTTTGTTCGCCAGTACCAGCAACAGTTTCCACCCGTTGAGTCGTAAAGTCGATCGTTCTGAGAGCGTGATTTTCCGTATCAGCAACATAGAGAATTTGACTTTCTGCATCAAAAGCCATACCTTGAGGTGCAAAAAACTCAGCCTCTTCAAAGTTGCCATCAGTTAAACCCGGTTTCCCTGTACCAATGACGTGCAGCACCTCACCTTCGGTACTACTGACAACAATTCGGTTGTGTCCAGAATCTGCAACAAACAAGCAAGAACCGACCAAGCTTTGTTGAACAGAGTTCGCAGGCCCCGGCAATACAGTTTCATCTACAGATTGATTGTCCTCAGTCATTTCGCCCAAAAGCGCCTCATGTTGGTGAAGCTGTTTGGCTTCTGTTGAAGTAATGGCAAATGCCAGCACTTTACCGGGAAAAGCCAGGGGAGTTGACAGAGGTTTGCGCTGTTTTTCTAAGCTAAAACGAAGTTCTTTAAAGGCGATCGCATTTTTATCCTTGTATTCAGCAATTAACTTGCCAACTAACTGGTCAAGTGCTTCTCTATTGCCCTCGCCGGAAACCAAGCCAACGACATAACTTTCGGGATCTATCACCATCAAAGTCGGCCAAGCGCGAACGGCGTAGCTTTGCCAAACTTTCATGCCGCTGTCTACAATTACCGGATGTTCAATATCGTAGCGGAGGATAGCTTGACGGATATTTTCTACTTCTTTTTCGTTCTCAAACTTAGCCGAGTGAACACCGATAACCGTGAGGGAATCTTTATATTTTTGTTCGAGGTATTTTAAGTCTGGGAGGACGTGCAAGCAGTTGATGCAGCAGTACGTCCAGAAGTCGAGGATGACGACACGCCCCTTTAACGATGCAATGGATAAAGGTTTCTCGGTGTTCAACCAGGGGTATTTTACGGGGAATTCTGGTGCTCTGACGCGAGGCATGGGATCTCCTTGGTGTGGTCTGAATTATTTTTCACCTTCTTTAATTTAGCGGGAAGTTTGGCAGGATGGGGGAAAAGCTGGTTAAACCGGGGCTTTTGGATACAGTCAAGATGCCATTGCTACAAGAGGGGAGCGAGCTCAGTGCTCATATTACCACATTGAATACTTTAGTCTGTAGAACTTTTGTATTCAAAACCTTAATATTTCTCTCTATGCAGCCTAGCAAACTAGACCAAACTTTAGGACTAGAAATACAACGTCGTCGCATAGAGAAACGTTGGTCACAAGAATATCTGGCAGAAGTCACAGGTCTGCACAGAACTTATATCAGCCAGCTTGAGCGAGGACTGAAAAGTCCATCTGTTAGAGTTCTTAGTCACATTACAAATGCTCTGGACATAACAATGGGTGAATTTTTACGAGTTGTAGAGGAACTCTTGAGTGCTGACGACAAACGAGACTGAAAGATTGAAGCAAGCCATTATTGCTACCATTGCATCTCCAGTTATAGGCTCGATAGAGGATTATACTTGGGAAGCAATTTTTCATTATGTCAAGGATATTCCTTTATCCGATCCAGCATTAGGCCGTAGCAAACTCCTCTATGATGCTGTTGACACCACGACTGCAACTGGTTGGTCACTCAAATCTCTTCAACTGAATAGTCTTACTGTTGTAAATACATTTTTGTTTGTCATTCAGAGAGCAGATGTTATCAAAAAGGCTGCCAAACTTGGTTTTCCTGGTTTGACGGAACAATCCTCACCTGCTGAACTCGGAGCAGCTATTGTTCAGCATTGGAACGAGAAAATTATATCGAGTCAAGCAGCACAGAGTATTACTAATAGCTATGAAGGCATACTGCTGAAAAACATTAGAGGATATGAATATATTTACTGTGAATTCCCTCTTCATCCACTTGACCCAAATGCTTTTTCTTGGGCTTGGACAGTTGATAAAGTTACTGGAAGATCGGGAGCAGGGCTACAAGGCTATATTGCAGGTAAGCTAGAGTTAGTTTGGTACAAGAATCAAAAGCAACTTTTCAGAGCTAGAACCATTCCTCCAGAGGCAGTTGACATCAGGGTTAAGCGAACTCGTATTACACTTGATCGATATGTGCAAATTGTTCTCTCAGCTTTGCAAGATCAACTCAGTACACAGTCTTTTGACAGTGAACTTGAAGAATAGATGCAGCTATTGCTTTACCTAGAAGTGGGGGTACTGATTCTCCGATTTGAGAAGCCATATCAGTGTATGTTCCCAGAAAGTGAAAATTATCTGGGTAAGAGTGCAATCTTGCAGCTTCACGGATTGTAATTGTCCGATTTTGGGTTGGATGAAAAAACCTGCCCGATCCGGGATGGAAAACCCACCTTGTGATAGTTCTTGCTGGTTTATCCCAGTAAAGCCTTCCATAGGCACCGCTATAGTGCTTTTTAGGAGCTAATTCCGGTGGCAAGTCTCTAGCATCTTGCCCTTCACTAAGAAGACGCACTCTTGACATTTGAATGGGACTCAAAGCACGAGCAACGTGATTGAAAAGTTTCGTACTTCCATTACGTATCATTGCTTGGTACGCACTTTGGGGTGGAAAAGGATAAACTTCAGCATTATATTCCTCTCCTGCGTTCAATGACGGCAAATCTCCAATCGCATCTCTAACTGTGACGACTGAAGAAATGTTTGATTTTAGGAGACTAAGTTGGTAAGAAGATTTAGTAGCTCTGTAATCGCTTCTAATCTCGCCAGCGTGTGTAGGTTCAGGGAATTGAAGTGGTTTATCTAAACTAGCCAGGAAAAAAGCCCTCGATCTGGTCTGCGGTACTCCATAATGCGCGGAGTTTAGTGATCCATAAGTGACTTTATAACCTTGCGACTCAAGTTGCTGTGTAATTTCATTCTTAACTACACCACCATAAGCTTTCAATATTTCAGGTACGTTTTCCATAACAACGTAAAGGGGTCTAAATTCCTGTACGAATTCTAAAAAGGTTCGATATAACTGATTGCGAGAGTCGCTGAGGTAGCGATAGTCAGCAGGAATATTTCTTGAAAATCCTTGGCATGGGGGGCCGCCTATCAACGCTGTTAGTTCCTCTCTCTGCAAGCCCAAACATAATCGTAAATCCAAAGGATTGACCTCACGTATATCCTGATGAACTATTTTGGTGTTTGGGTAATTATGCTTATAGGTCACTAGAGCTTTCGCATCCGCCTCGATCGCGCATAAAGATTCAAAACCAGCCAGGTGAAATCCTGTAGTCAAGCCACCCGCACCAGAAAATAAGTCAATAGTCTTATGTGTCATAATCGAATACTATAGTATTAGGAAGCTATTGTCAACCAAATTCAGCAATTGGCGTCTCTGGCTTCTGCTAAATTTTATGCTTGCTTTTTCCTGCAATTATTGTCCCAAATAACCAATACACCGTTAATTTTATTTTGGTCGATCGCACTTGCGATCGACTTAACCACACAAAATCTAACAGCAACCGCCGCCGTTATAATGCCAAGTCGAATCAGTAATTAACACCCGATCCGGCATCAATCCCCCCAACTTTCCCGCCGTTTTATCGCACACCGCCGCCGGAACTCCGCGCTGCAAAACGTGACCCGCACCGTCATCAAATAGCTCTTCAGAACCCGCATAAATCGCCGTCTTGCCAGTGAAAATGCAAGCGCCATCCGGGGGTATGTCCACTTTAAAAGAGACTGAATCCAGGCTTTCTAGCAGCAAATCCGCATCCAAATTATAATTGTGTTTGTCCAGCAACCTGTAGGGACGGCGCGCCCGGACTTCTACTTGCCCAAAGCCCACGTCTACAAGGTGTTGAACGTATTCTGCGTAGGTCAGAGCACCGGACAAACACAAGGCCCGCAAGCGTTGGTCTTCCTTCAAATGCTGCGGAATTGGCCGAGTTGCGATCGGATCGCTCATCAACAACCTGCCACCCGGTTTCAAAACCCGATAAGTCTCTTTTAATGCCTTAGCTAAATCCGCAGGTTCAAAGATATTAAACAAGCAGTTTTGTGCGACAACATCGACAGAAGCATCCGGCACCGGCAACGCAAAAGCATCGCCTTCGCGAATTTCTACAAAACTCGCATCAAACCAATCATTTTCTTGGGCTGCTTTTTGCAAGTTGCGTGCAGCCGCGTCTCGCATTGTTGCAACCGGATCTACGGCAATCACTGCTCCTTTCTGTCGAGAAAAATAAGCAAATTGCAGTGCTTCCAAGCCGCCGCCGACTCCGACATAAAGCACGATTGGATTGCCTACAAGTTCGGCGGCGTGAACTGTTGTGCCGCAGCCGTAGTTCATTTCTTGCATTTGTTGGGGGATGTTTAATCCTGGCAGTTGCAAGGGGCTGCTTTGGACGCAGCAAAGTCCGATTTGGGGGGTTTCGGCAACGTCGCTATAGAATTGGGCTGCAGTTTCGAGATAGGTCATTTTTGATTTTCCTGGTTTTTGTTTTTGACCGCAGATGTAGGCGGATTTACGCGGATGAACGCTGATTAATTCAGAAATATTTAGGTTTAAAATTTGAGTTTTTGTTCGGATTTGGGCGGGTCTTCTGGTTTGGAAACTGTTTTTTCTGGGGCTGATTCGGGGCTTTCGAGAGCGGCAACTGGGGGCGCTGGCGCTATCAGATTGGGAGATGTTTCTGGTACTGCAGGAGCGACTATTTTTGGTATTGGAGCTTTTTCTGTTATTTCTGGCAGGGTTGGAGAATCTGAAAAGGTATCGGGTTCGGTAACTTGATGCAAAAAGTTGCGGAACCGATTGTAGTATCCTCCATCTTCCTGTTTCTGTGTTGGGGGTGCTGTTGGTGTCGGTTCTATGACTTTAACTGGTTGTACAAGTTTGGGGGTTTCTAATTGTGGGGTTGCTGTGGGTTTTGGTTCTATTTCTTGAACTGGTTCCACAATTTTCGGTGATTCTAATTCTGGTGTTGCTGTTGGTGTGGGTTCTATGACTTTAACTTGTTCCACAATTTTCGGCGCTGCGAGTTGCGGGGTGGCTGTGGGTGCGGGTTCTGTTATTTGAACGGGTGCAACTTCGGGAACAATTGTTCTATCTAAGTTGGGTTGGGTGACAGGGGTTTCTGGAACGGCTGGTTCGGGTTGGGCTGCTGGTATTTTTTCTAATGCTGGTGGGGGTGTTGGTTCTGGGGTTGGGGTTGGTTTTGGTGTGGGGGCTTGGTAGGTGCGATCGACTATAGCGCGAGCATCTGCTACTGTTAGGGCGCCCCGCACTAATTTTGAAAGGGTGTCTTGCCCCTGGGGTTGGTAATTTATCAGTTTGGCTGTATTGTTAAAGGCGTTTTTGACGCTATTTCCCGCCTCGTCGATCAATTCTAGCTGTACCCAGTTTTTCCCTGGCTTGAATCCTTTAAGATATATAGGTTGCCACTGGTCGATCGCAAAGCTTTGGCCGTTAACTGTGGCTCGAATTTTCCAATCGAGTATTTCATCTTGGGAATTTTGTTGCGCCACTTGGTGCAGGGGCGCATTTGTCAGGTAAAAGTCGAGCATGATGGGTTCTGCCCCGTAACTGCCTTGCGGGCTGTTGTACGTTAATAGGGGCAATGTTCGATCGGGATTATTGTTCTGTGTTTTGGTAAAAATGTGGAAGGTGGTTTGGGCGTAAGCACCTTCGTTTTTAAAGCTTTCTTCCCAAGGACGAGCCGCGAACACCCGCAGGGTATGGGTTCCGGGTTCTAAGTCTGAGAGTGTTAACGGCTGGTTTATGTCGTAAACTGCTGCATAAGGTTGGTTGTCTAATAAAACTTGCAGGTGGGGCCCCAAACCCAAGTTTGCGTCTTTGAAAAGGGGTAAGTTCTTTACTTGGAACTGAACGGACACATTTATATCCTGAAGCACTTCGTCAGGTTTGGGATTCAAAATACTAATTTGAGGCTGATATATTTCTAGCGCCTGACGCAGTTGTTGAATGGCTTCTGGGGGAGAAACCTCTGAGATTTTGTTTGCTGGGGCGGTAGCTGAGCCGCTTTTGTTCCCTGATGCGGGGAATTCGGACTCGGGAGCCCCACAACTTGCTAAACCGAAAATTAATACTGCTGCTGCGAACAATGCCAGCAGCCTACCCGCAACCGTTCTGTGCCAATTGATGCCAATCACGCAACCATACTCCTAGAAGCCTTCTCATAGGGAACTATAGCCCAAAACTGAATTTTGTATTGGGGAATTGCCGATCGAGAATTCCTGAGAGCTCTCTTCCTGGGATTGAGGCTGTGCGGGCGACTAATCCGAGCTCGCTCATAAATCTCGCAGCCGTTTTCCCAAAAATCTCTCTATAAACTGAGTATTCCTCAATTACCTGATCTTTTAGTTTTGTAAATTTAATGGCAATACCCCTTGACTTTTGCGAGGCTCTGTGAAAATTCAAGGGCTGATTGCATCAAAAATAGAGGTTTTTTTAAGTATTGTTAACAAGCGATGAATAGTCCTGTAGCAAGCTTATAATTCATAAAACTCCCTCAAAAGGAGCAGCCGCATCAAGCCTGATATTAAGGATGCGATCGGTTGCTTCAGATAGCGAGAAGAGTTGGCAGTACCCAGATACATTGTTAGCGACACTGGGGAACTGGCTTCCTTAAAGAAGCAAAACGCTTGGGGAAACTGTGCACCTGCATCTAACTCTGCAAAGAGTGAAGTGCAAGCAGTATCGGTCAACCGAGAATACCCCGCCTAATTAAGCGGGGAAGTGTCAAATACAGTATTCAGTTCTCGTTCCTTGTCTTACCGAGAGGAGAGTCTTCATGACCATTAGTCCTCCAGAGCGAGAGGTAAAAGTTAGGGTAGTAGTCGATAAAGATCCGGTTCCAACTTCTTTCGAGAAGTGGTCAAAACCAGGTCATTTCGATCGCACTCTAGCTAAGGGGCCAAAAACCACCACTTGGATTTGGAACCTCCACGCTAACGCTCACGACTTCGACAGTCATACAAGTGATTTAGAAGACGTTTCGCGCAAAATCTTTAGCGCTCACTTCGGCCACTTGGCAGTAATTTTCGTATGGTTGAGCGGCGCATATTTCCACGGCGCTAAGTTCTCCAACTACGAAGCTTGGCTGACAGATCCTACAGCCATCAAGCCCAGCGCTCAAGTGGTTTGGCCGATTTTTGGTCAAGAAATTTTAAATGCAGATGTAGGCGGCGGCTTTCACGGAATTCAGATCACCTCTGGTCTGTTTCAACTGTGGCGCGCCAATGGCATCACTAACTCATACCAGCTATATTGCACTGCGATCGGCGCTTTGGTAATGGCAGCTTTGATGCTATTTGCCGGTTGGTTCCACTATCACGTCCGCGCTCCGAAACTGGAATGGTTTCAGAACGTAGAATCGATGATGAACCACCACTTGGCAGGTTTGCTAGGCTGCGGATGCTTGGGCTTTGCAGGACAACAAATTCACGTTGCTCTGCCGATAAATGCTTGCATGGACGCGATCGATGCAGGCTCACCCCTGACAGTGGGCGGCAAGCTGATCAAAACAGTTGCTGATATCCCACTGCCGCATGAGTGGATTTTGACACCGGGCTTGATGGCTGACATCTACCCGAGTTTCGCAAAAGGTTTAACCCCCTTCTTCACCCTCAACTGGGGCGCATACGCAGACTTCCTGACCTTCAAAGGCGGTCTGAACCCCACTACAGGCGGTTTGTGGCTGACAGATACAGCGCACCACCACTTAGCTTTGGCAGTGCTGTTCATCGTCGCCGGACACTTCTATCGCACGAACTGGGGCATTGGCCACAGCTTCAAAGAAGTTCTGGAAGCTCACAAAGGCCCTTTCACTGGCGAAGGCCACAAAGGGATGTACGAAGTCTTCACACAGTCTTGGCACGCCCAACTGTCGTGGAACTTGGCAATGCTGGGCTCTTTGAGCATCATCGTGGCTCACCATATGTACGCGATGCCTCCGTATCCGTACATCGCAACCGACTACCCCACTCAGCTATCCCTGTTCACCCACCACATGTGGATTGGCGGATTCCTGATTGTTGGAGCAGCGGCTCACGCAGCAATTTTCATGGTGCGAGATTACAATCCGACTCAGCACGTTAATAACTTGCTCGATCGTGTAATCCGCCACAGAGATGCAATTATCTCTCACCTCAACTGGGTTTGCATATTCTTAGGCTTCCACAGCTTCGGTTTGTACGTTCACAACGATACAATGCGGGCTTTCGGTCGTCCTCAAGATTTGTTCTCGGATACCGGGATTCAGTTGCGTCCGATATTTGCCCAGTGGGTGCAAAACATCCACGCTTTGGCTCCGGGCACAACAGCGCCTAATGCTACGGAAATCGTCAGCCACGCTTTTGGCGGCGGTGCAGTAGTAGTCGGCGGCAAAATAGCGATGATGCCGATCGAATTGGGTACGGCGGACTTCTTGATCCACCACATCCACGCTTTCACAATTCACGTTACAGTCCTGATTCTTTTGAAGGGCGTGTTGTTTGCACGCAGTTCACGCTTGGTTCCTGACAAAGGTAACTTGGGCTTCCGGTTCCCTTGCGACGGCCCTGGCCGTGGCGGCACCTGCCAAGTATCCGGTTGGGATCACGTTTTCCTCGGCTTGTTCTGGATGTACAACTGCATCTCGATGGTGATTTTCCACTTTAGCTGGAAAATGCAGTCGGACGTGTGGGGAACAGTATCGCCAGACGGCACAATTTCTCACATCACCGGCGGCAACTTCGCACAAAGTTCGATCACGATTAACGGCTGGCTGCGGGACTTCCTGTGGGCGCAAGCTTCTCAGGTAATTCAGTCCTACGGTTCGGCACTGTCGGCCTACGGTCTGATGTTCCTAGCCGGACACTTCGTATTCGCTTTCAGCTTGATGTTCCTGTTCAGCGGCCGCGGCTACTGGCAAGAACTGATTGAGTCCATTGTTTGGGCTCACAACAAACTCAAAGTGTCTCCGTCGATTCAGCCTCGCGCTCTGAGCATTATTCAGGGTCGGGCAGTGGGTGTAGCTCACTACCTCCTGGGAGGAATTGTCACAACTTGGGCATTCTTCCTAGCGCGAATCATCTCGGTAGGTTAAACTACCTTTAGGTTTTGGATTCAGGATTTGGGAGCAATCTCAAACCCAGAATCCAAACCTCGGAACCGAACCTCTTCAACGTTCAGGATTCAGGATTAATCAAGGCTTATGGCAACGAAATTTCCAAAATTTAGCCAAGACCTTGCCCAAGACCCGACCACACGGCGGATCTGGTACGGGATTGCCACAGCGCACGATTTTGAAAGCCACGATGGCATGACCGAAGAAAATCTTTACCAAAAGATTTTTGCTTCTCACTTCGGCCACCTAGCAATCATTTTCTTGTGGACTTCGGGCAGCCTGTTCCACGTAGCATGGCAAGGTAACTTTGAACAGTGGATTAAAGACCCTCTAAATGTCCGCCCGATCGCTCACGCGATTTGGGACCCTCAATTCGGTGCTCCAGCAGTAGAAGCTTTCACTCAAGCTGGCGCTTCTAACCCGGTGGACATCTCTTACTCCGGTGTATACCACTGGTGGTACACCCAAGGGGTTCGGACCAACGGCGACCTGTATCAAGGAGCTATCTTCTTGCTACTGCTGGCTTCTGTCATGCTGTTCGCAGGTTGGTTGCACCTCCAGCCCAAGTACCGTCCGAGCTTGTCTTGGTTCAAAAATGCTGAATCTCGCCTCAACCACCACTTGGCTGGTTTGTTCGGTGTCAGCTCTTTGGCTTGGACAGGTCACATGGTTCACGTCGCTATCCCCGAATCTCGCGGACAGCACGTAGGTTGGGAAAACTTCTTGTCTACCCCGCCTCACCCGGCCGGTTTGGCTCCGTTCTTCACTGGTAACTGGGGCGTATACGCCGAGAACCCAGATGCAGCGAGCCATGTCTTCGGTACTTCCGAAGGCGCTGGAACAGCAATTCTGACTTTCTTGGGTGGCTTCCATCCTCAGACAGAATCTCTGTGGTTGACAGACATTGCTCATCACCACTTGGGGATCGCAGTTCTGTTTATCATTGCTGGTCATATGTACCGGACTAACTTCGGTATCGGTCACAGCATCAAAGAAATGTGTGATGCCAAAGATTTCTTTGGCAAAAAAGTTGAAGGCCCGTTCAATATGCCTCACCAAGGCATTTACGAGACCTACAACAACTCGCTGCACTTCCAATTGGGTTGGCACCTCGCTGCTTTAGGCGTGATTACCTCCCTAGTGGCGCAGCATATGTACGCGATGCCTCCCTACGCTTTCATGGCGCAGGATCACACGACAATGGCTGCGTTGTACACGCACCACCAGTACATTGCTGGTTTCATCATGGTCGGCGCTTTCGCCCACGGAGCTATCTTCTTGGTGCGGGACTACGATCCTGAAGC
>JBBSNU010000071.1:0-12209 GCA_038260455.1 Chroococcales cyanobacterium
ACAAACAGGAGGAATTTATATTTCTGGTGCCGATGTTAATCTCAATACAAGCTTTACCGAAAAAATATTTCCCAAACTCAATAGTAATCTTAAATGGGTAATTTTTTGGTTGGGTGCTGCTTGGATTGCCTTGATGTGGACGCTGATTGTGCCGCTCGATCGCTGGTTATTTCAAGGCACAATGAAGATGAACATGACTTTAGCAGGTCAGGCGGCCTTGGGAAATGCGTTTTTCTGGACGGCAAGTACGCCTAGTGTTATCTGGAAATTAGTTGGATTGCCCATTTTTGGTGACGGTTGTTAACTTTAGGGTTGGCATTATCTACTCGTTACTCGTTCCCAGGCAGAGCCTGGTAACGCAGATCCGGAGGCTCTGCCTCCAATTTTATCAAAGAAACGAGGCTCTTTTTCCAAGCAAACCAAGCGAGGCAGAGCCTCTGGACATTGATTCCCAGGCAGAGCCTAGGAACCAGTTTAAACCAGTTAAATTAAAAACAAAAAAACGGAGAAAGTTATGGCTACTGTTGATGAAAAAAGTATGGTTCCTACTATTCTGATCGGAGTAGGAGGAACTGGCAATGAAGTTCTGGCAAGAGTGCGGCGTTTGGTTGAAGAAACCTACGGAAGCTTAAAGAATTTTCCGATTATCAGTTTTCTGGTCATTGATACCGACAAAGAATACAAACTGAACAATCCGGGTGCGGGTGGAACTCCGTTTAAGGACAATGAAAAATACTTTGCTAAAGTCAGCGGTAATGAAGTTGAAAATATCATGTCCAACATGGACAACTTCCCCTGGATCGCAGATTGGTTTCCTAATGAATTAGAGCGCAATATGACGGCTTTGGAAGCGGGCGCCGGACAGATTCGTGCCTGCGGCCGATTTGCTTTTTTCTGCAACTATCACAAGATTAAGCAAGCATTTAACTCGGCGTGCGATCGCGTCAAAGGTCACGACAATTGGATGTTGGACAAATACAACGTCAAAGTAAACAGTAATGCCGTCAACGTGTTTATCACCGGCTCGATTTCTGGTGGCACCGGTAGCGGGATGATTATCGATATCGGTTATGCTGTCCGCAAGTGGCTGCAAGGACAAGCCAGTGCTACTACTACAGCCATTGTGCCGATGCCTAATGCTTTTCAAGGTATCAATGTGGGCGATCGGGTTGTGGCTAACGGCTACGCAGCCTTAATGGAATTGAGCTATTTCTCCGACTACCGCACAGAATATGCAGTGCAGTACAGCGCCGGTTTGATCGATGAGATTCGCGATAAAAGACCAGCTTTTGACTTCACTTATTTAGTCGGAATTAAAAACGGTGAAGCTGAATTTCCCCTAGACCAAATTCGAGAAATGATCGGTCAGAATATCTTTCTAGACTTGACCTCGGATTTTGCTCCCCACAAGCGATCGATCCGAGATAACATTAAAGGTTCTTGGGCCCAAGCAGATCCGGGCGGCCGCGGCTATTCCAAACAATTTATGAGCTTTGGGCTGTCAGCAATTGAAATTCCGATCGCCCAAATTCGCACATCTTTATCCAATCGGCTAGCTGCTGACTTTTTGACTTGGTGGTTGAACGAATCAGTCGTATTAGTCCCCAATCTTTTGGAGGTCGTACAAAGTGACCTCAAACGGATTCGGCTAACCGAAATGGAAATGTTGACTGACTTGAGTGCTGCAGGCGACAAGTCTTATTTAGCAGAACTTTCCGGCTGGGTAAACAGCATCCGCAACGAAATTAATGCAGACAAAAAAATGGAATGTACCCAACAAGGATTATTGGGTATTTTCGGCGGAGAAAAAGGCAAAATTCTGCAATTTGTCAATTATTTACAAAAGAAAGTCGAGGAATATCGCAGCGACCACCTGCGCGAAATGAGTCCCGACGAACGGCTGCATGGCGATTACCTGCAAAAAATGTACGATAACCGCAACCGGATTATCAAAGAAGGACGCAAAAACCTAGAAGCTGAATTTTACACCATTCTGGAAGACCGCAATAAAGGGCCGAAATTTGCCGATGCTTTTATCGCAACAGTGCGGCAAATATTTGAGAATGCTGTGGAGAAGTTTCGCCGGGAAGGAGAAAAGATTTGGGAGCCCAATGAGGCTCGTTTCTTGCAACAATACCAAAAGGGTTTGGAAGATATTAGGCACTTCCAAGAGCAGTTTGGTTTGAGCAAACAAGACGCTATGGAAAAGTATTGCGCTACGGCTCTGGGCGGGTTAGAGGGGAGTTTAATCGCAATTATTCAGCGCAAAAGTCGATCGCTCGGATTGGAAGTCATTATCAGGCTGCAAGAGCATTTGACGGAATTGGAAAGTCGTTTAGCTCGCTTAAATCAAAAGTTGCGGCAAAATCGTGATAACTTTCAAAAAGCAGCAGACCAACAAGCAAGCAGTGCGGATGTGCTGGTAATTAATGGTATCAAATTGTTTGACCGCCAACAGCTAAATGACTTGTACCGAGATATGGTCGAGCAATTAGCTGGCGCTTCCGAAGGTGCGAAAAGCAAGTATGAGTTGGGGATGGACGGAACTTGCAGCAATTTGTCAAGTCAAGTGCTCACAGAAGCTAGTCCGCTGTGGAAACAAAACCGGGAGGCGGATGAGGTGATGCGGCTGTTTGACTTGCCGCAATTGCAGGATGTCCAAGATCCAGATTTCAAGGAAATTATCGATGTAAAAACGCGGTTGGTGATCAAGACAGCACCTAATAGCTGTCGCTTGAAGCGAGATTTGGCAGCCTGCGATGGACTGTTCAAAGCGTTTAAAAATGATGAAGGTGACATTCGCAATCAATTGGCGATCGCCTACAATAAATCTAAGCCGCTAATTTTGCTTTCTGAGCCGATCATGAGGGGCAAAGATGCAGGCTTTACGCCAGCACTCAACACCAAAGCGGCTATCGTTGGCGGACGTAACGGCACCGAAGCAGCAGCCATCAAATTAATTCCTTTGATCAAAGAACGGGTTGGTAGCAGCGATGCAATTACCCCTCTGGGAGAAGAAGAGCGCCACCGGATTATTTTTGTACAAGAAGTCGGTGGTTTTTCGCTGCGTTGTATTGAAGGAATGCGTGAAATGCGCCAGTCTTATCAAGACTGGAAAGGGCAATCAATCGAAGCAAAACGGGCAAAAGCGCGGGGAGAAAGCAAAGACCCTCCAATCCCAGTTCACATTCAAAAGGAAGCGCCTTTTTGGGATATATTTCCCGAAGATGAGAAGATTTTGAAATTGGTCGTGCAAGCACGAGCATTGGATGTTTTGCAACGAGAAGAAAACCGCAATACCAAGGAAAAAGTAATCCGTTACACAATAGAAAATGTGATGGGTAGTAAAGAGAATGTCGATTTGGCCTCTACCTGGGAAGAAACGGTGCAACTTTTGGAGGTTGTAGCCTGTCGTCCTGACAAAGAAGAGATTGAAAAACAGGTGGCGACAATCCTGACAGCGGCGGAAACTTTGCCGCAAAAACAACAGCTATTCAGCCAATTGAAAGCTTATCTCGACCTGCGGGCGACTGAATTAGACAAAGAAGGAGGAAATGAAAGCCCTGTTTATAAACGAGAACTCAAGATTATTCAAGAGGTGATCCAAACTTACAAATTGTCTGCGCCGGAACCGGGTCAAACTCCGCCGCCGCCTCAACCAATTGCAACTCCAGTACCTCCAGGATTGGACAGAATTTATACCGATCCTACTGTGATTAATCCTCCCGGTGATATTGCAACACCGCCAATTCAACCACCGACTTCTCCTCCGCCGAGTTTTGTGTTTTGTACTAGCTGCGGCCACAAAAATCCAACTAGCTCGAAATTCTGTGCTAAGTGCGGTACGGGGCTAACTCAAGTTGGTTGAGGGTTTTTGTAGTTATGCTAGGGCGAGAAACCGGGTTTCTACGATTTTTGCGTTTGGTAACGAGAAATCTACAAAGAAACCCGGTTTCTGAGATCACATAGTTAGGGGGAGAAACCGGATTTCTACGATTTTTGCGTTTGGTAACGAGAAATCTACAAAGAAACCCGGTTTCTGAGACTTCTGAGACTATTTGCGCGGGGGGAGAAACCGGGTTTCTATGAGTTTTGCGTTTGGTAGCGAGAAATCTACAAAGAAACCCGGTTTCTGGGGTTACGTTAATTCGATCGCGAGGAAGTATAGAAGCAGGATTAAAAAATAATGCTCTCAGAACTATCGGCGGGAACTTTGATACAACAACGCTACCGAATTGACCAAATTCTGGGTCAAGGTGGATTTGGTCGGACTTATTTAGCATTAGATAAAAATAATAATAATTGCGTTCTCAAGGAGTTTGCTCCTAGCAATATCAAGCCGGAGGCTTTGCGAAAAGCTCGCGAACTATTTGAGCTAGAAGCAAAAATTTTACGCAAGCTCAATCACCGCCAAATTCCCCAATTTCTAGATTCGTTTGAGGATAATGAACGCTTGTTTATTGTGCAGGAATTTGTTGATGGGAAAACTTATTCTAATTTAGGGCAGATTAAAAGATTTTCTGAAAATGATATCGCTGAATGGCTGCGGGATCTGCTGGAAGTGCTCGACTACATTCACGAAGAAAAAATTATTCATCGGGATATTTCGCCGGATAATATCATGCTGCCAAATGGTAATAATTCCAAACCGGTGCTGATTGATTTTGGGGTGGTTAAATATGCTGGAACACAGCTTATAAGTGGCAATCAGGCTGCTGCTAATTCAAATCAAACGCGGGTGGGAAAAGGAGCTTATGCTCCATCGGAACAGTTGCGGAGCGGCAAGTGTTCCCCTAACAGCGATCTCTATTCTTTGGCTGTGACGGCGATCGTCCTGTTGACTGGTAAAGAGCCTGATATTTTGATGAATCATCACAATCTGGAGTGGGAATGGCGATCGCACGTCAATGTCAGCGACAAGCTAGCTGACATAGTAGACAAGATGTTACAGGAAAAACCGAGCGATCGCTATCAGTCAGCTAGAGATGTATTAAACGCTCTGGATAATAGCAAAACACCAGGAAAAACTCCTATGAATGAACCAACTCAATTTAGTGTAGCTCCTCCTGTACCATCTACAACTCAAGTTTCTAATGGAAATCCATACGAGCCCAGAAAGCCCCGCAATTCAAGTCAATGGAAAACGATCGCCCTAATAGCCGTCCCAATTCTGCTGCTAGTCGGTGGAGTTGCCGCCCTAGAGTCGCCTCGCATCGGTTTTTTGTGCGGCGCTCTCAATAACTGTGCTGCCGATAAACCCTTTAACGAAAGTTACAACAGCGCGGTCAAACAGGCTGGTGACGCCCGTGTTTTGGGACAAAATGCTCAAACAGACCAAGAGTTGCAGACGGCTCGCGATCGCCTGAAAAGCGCGATCGACCAACTATCAACCATTCCGTCAACTGCTAAAGTTTACCCCGACACCCAAAAGCTGTTACCTTCCTATCAAAGCGAGTTGACGGCGATGGAAGCACATTTAACCAGAGAACAACAAGCTCAGAAACAATTAGAAGAAGCAGAGGCGATCGCAGCCAACGCACCAAAAGAAACCGAATTATCACAACAGAAAGCTGCGTGGACTCAAGCAGCAGACAAACTCAAAGCAATTAGTTCCGATTCCTTCGTTGCTGACAAGGTGAAAACTCTTTTAGCAGAGTGCGATCGTCAGATTAAAGACATTGAAACTGCAGTCCCTGCATCACCTAGCCCCGAACCATCCAGCCCCGAATCTCCCAGCCCCGAACCAAAACCAACCCCTCCTTACGATCTTTTTAAACCTGCACCTGAGATTCCCGAACCCGCACCAGCGCCAGAATCCTCGCCCTCTCTCCCTGATGCCCCAACTCCTAAAGACGACAAACCCCTATTCTAATACCATTTAGAAAAAAGCTTGCTACAATAAAATTGTTGAGTTTGCTTCGTCTACCCAATGTGTAAGGTGCGTCGCACGAGATATCTGGCGTGAAATGCGAGGAATTGTTCTCGTGCGACGCACCCTACAACTACTGTTGCAGGATTTTGGAAAAATGGTATAAAACAAAACAGAATACCGGGCTTCTTCCAGTCAACGGAGGCTAGTCGGGAGCATCTGGTGTTTTGCATTTAATAGTGCTGTCCCCGAAGAGCGTATACGACGATACGCTCTTCGGGGACAGCACTATAAGAAAAAATGCTTTTTACAAAAATGAGATGCTCCCGGCGAGTCAGAAACCTGGTTTCTTCGTAGATACTTCGAGACTCAACCCAGATTTCTCCCAGAAACCGGGTTTCTTCCAGTCAACGGAGGCGTAAATCCTGTGATGTTAAATCTTTAAATTTGATTTCTCAGTTTTGGTTTATAATTGAAAGAACCAGGCATATATACAAAAATAGTCAGCGGACTGCGATCGCAGGTTGAATCAGGATGTTTGCTGCGAGTCAGTTATCCCTTTCAATACCCGCTGCGAGTTGTCGCGTTGATTGAATATCCACCGACTCAGAATCAGCAATCATTTCCGTAAAACAAATTCATCCCATAAATAAGGAATAAAATTGCCAATGAAACTTCAGTCACTGACATCGCTGATTACTGCAAGTGCGATCGCACTTGTTACCACTATTGTCGCTAGCATTCCCACTCCCGCGCAAACCACAGGCTTTTACTGTGGCAAAAGTGCAGGTCAGCCCGCAACTATTTTGCAAAGACCAGAAGGCAAGGTAACAATAATCAAGTGGGTATCTAATACTTTCTCTGATTCTGGGTTCGATGCTCAGCGCCGATGCCAACAGGTATCTGACAGATTTCAACAGTATCACAAAACAGGATCGCTGAAATACCTGACAACAGGAGTTATCAACCGACAATCAGTAATTTGTGTCACCAACCGTCCGGGGGGCGACTGCGCCCGCGAGTTGCCCAACAACGGCCTGTTATTTACAGTTCAACCGGGCACCGATGGGCGAGAGACATTAAAACGGCTGTTGAATTTGCGCGATCGAGCTAGCACAAATTCACTCAACGAAAGCGCGCCTTCTAGTCGAGTACAAGTCGAAGTTAACGATCGACTTTACCTCGACATGGCCGAATATCTCAACAGCCAACCGACAGAAGCTGCATCTCCGCAATCTGTGGAATCGGATGCTAAAAACCAACTTTTTTAAGATGAGACGGCGGTTGAAACCGCACAAACAAATGAATTCCGCCGCCCGCCGGCTAAGAGAGGATCGCGTAATTTTAACCGCCCCTTCTTCCAGCGGCACCGGCAGGTTTTGTTTGCTTTTCTGACGGTTTCAACCGCCCGGTATTCTTTTCATGGCAAAGGAGGTGATTTGTGAAACTTTGAGTATTAAATTCAATTCCAACAACCTTAGCATTTACCTTGGTAAGCACAATTACTTTCAGTAGTGCCAGTCACGCTAGAGAATTGAGTTTTGTTTGCGGTACAGTTGATGGTGAGCCAGCAATAATCGCTCAAACACCGCAGGGAAATATACCAGCAATTAGGTGGGTATCGAGCGATTTCCAAGTTTTAGGCATTAATTCTCGATCGCAGTGCGAACAGATAGCCCAACAACTTCAAAAAAATTGCGCCGGGCCTACTGATGGCAGCCCGCAAAGAGCAGCTTGCACGATCGTTCAAGGGTTCAATTTCGACGCTGGAAGTTCCATAAATTCCGATTTAGGAAATGATACTTCTGAGCAATTGGCACCTCTTTGGGACTCGGACTTTCAACTCTCCCAATCCCCTAGAAAATCGCCAAGATTTCCTGTTTATATTCAGATGAATGTTTTTGTAAACGGGTTTCCCCCAGCAGCCGCAGTTCCCGGCGAACCAAATATTTTTGCCAATCCCGCATCTGGGGGCAGCATTAAGGGGAAACCAGAGCCGGAAGCTCCTTTGTGGTGAAAATTATCTTGATACAATAGGATTTAGTTAAGCCAGATCCCCCCTAGCCCCCCTTAAAAAGGGGGGGACAAGAATTGCTGAATGTTACCGCAACGATTCGGGGAATTTAGGGGGATATCCCGGCAATAAACAGTATTAACCCAAGCGTATTGCTAGTTAATTCGGTAGATAGAAACAAAAATTATTCCTTAAAATTAGGCATGGAATGTATGAAAATTAATTTGAAATACGGAGTTTCAGCGGCGCTGATCGGTGCAACAATTGCGATCGTACAACCGCCAAATGCCAGAGCACAAAATGCGGAACAAGTCAATAAAATCGCCGAACAAATTACAGTATTAATCGAAGGACAAAATCAGGGTTCGGGGATAATTATTGCTAGGGAAGGAAGTACCTATTACGTACTGACTGCTAAGCACGTAATAGCAGGAGGAGGCGAAGCAAAAATTATGGGGCCCGATCGCAATTCCTTCCCAGTAGACAGCAGCAACATTATCCAATTGCCAGGAGTCGATTTGGCGATCGTCTCCTTTGTCAGTTCGGGCAATTACGAGATAGCACAATTGGGAGATTCTAAAACTGTCACCGTCGGAGAACAAGTCTATGTTTCCGGCTGGCCAAAACCGGGCGAAACTATTACAAGACAGATCCGTCAGATGACAGCAGGACAAATTTCCGCTCGCGAACGAGTCAATGATGGCTATGAATTGATTTATACAAACCCAACTCGTCAGGGCATGAGTGGCGGGCCAATCCTCGATCTTCGCGGCCGCGTGATTGGCATTCACGGACGTACAGAGGGGAGCACAGAAGATACAGTCACAAAAGCGTGGGTAAACTTGGGAATTCCCATCAACACCTTTGTAGAACTGGCTCCTAAAGCTTACGCGGCACAGGGAAAAGAAAAACTCAAACGGCAAAATTATCAAGGGGCGATCGCAGATTTCAATCAAGGATTGCGATTCAATCAAAACTCCGCCGATGTCTTCAACGGTCTAGCTTATGCCAACTTCGCTCAAAAAAATTACAAAGCAGCCCTAGAAAATTCCATCAAAGCCATCCAATACAACCCCCAATTAGCCGAAGCCTACCGCGTGCGCGGCGCTAGCAACGCTCAACTGGGAAATCATAAAGAAGCGATCGCAGACTTCGATCGAGCGATCCAAATCAATTCTAGCTTTGCAGATGCCTACGGCCTCCGGGGAGTCAGCCGAGCTCAAATCAAAGACTACATAGGAGCCAACTCCGACATCGCCCAAGCCATCCGCCTAGCTCCCAACAGCCCAGTTGGCTACAACCGCCGCAGCGAAGTGCGCCGCATCGTCGGAGACAGCGAAGGAGCCAATGAAGACGCTCAAAAAGCAGCATCCCTCGATGGAGAATCTGGAAATGAAGACGGCTTCCAAATGGCACTCAACAGCGGACTGGGAATATCTTTGCCGAGAAACCAACAAGTGGCCAGAGTACAGCCGCAGCAGCCGGTACAGCAGCCAGTGAGGAATATTCCCCAACCACGTCCAGCACCCAATAATTCCCTAGAAGCAAAGCAACCAAGAACCGCACCAGCCCCAACACCAGAACCGCGCACTCAGCCAGCACCTCAAGCGGTGCGACAGGCCACATCGCCAGGAGCCGAATCCGCAATTCAATCCTTAATTCGTGGCCAGCAAACCTTCCGCACGCGCAACGGTTCATTTACCGGTACTGTCAATTTGCTGCAACGCTCCTTTAACATTGAACTTCCCGTATCGAAGTTCAACTTTGCCATCCACACAACTACTAGGGGAGCGTATCACTATGCTATACCTATGAACCCCGCCCAAAAAGCATACGTGGGAGCGGTGTTTTTGACAGAAACAGCTACTAATAGCAATCCTGTCACAGTATGGATCGTGTGCGAAACCGATGAAGCCAGCAACATCCGCCCGCCAGATCCACTATACGTACAGGGTCAACCGGTTTGTCGTCCTGGTACGTCGCCGGTGGGTGCGAGCAATTTGCAGTCAGGAAATGCCAATCCTAATAACAATAATCCGCCTGTTTCCTCCCAGCAATGGTAACTTTTGCAGCCCAGAAACTAGAAACTCAAAAGGTAGAATTACAGAAAAGATTGTTTTCTGCCTAGAATTTTTTAATTGTTAATTTTGAACGCAAATATCGGTGAAAATGATGAACAAAAACAAGTTATTGAGTTCGATGGTGGCCGCTGGCTCGATCGCCCTAGCTGTAAGTGCGATCGCAACTAATGTTATGGCCCAAAAAACCCTTGTTCAAACCAGAGCATTTATCTGCGCCAGAATCAACGGTGTTCCCACAACCATTGCTCAGACCGATCGGGGTGAGATACCAGTAATTCGGTGGACATCCGATCGTTTCCGCGATGCCGGCTACAGTCCAGGGCGGCGCTGTCTTGAAGTATCATCAAGATTCCAGCAATACTTCCGCAACGGACAACTGGACTACCTGACTACTGGTATGATGAACAACCAGCAAGTCGTTTGCGTTGCCGATCGAAAAGGAGGTGATTGCACAGGATTGCTGTTCACCCTAAAACGAGGGAGCAATCCCAATCAAGTATTAAACAGTTTACTTGCTGTGCGCGTCCGCGCCTCTTCTGTGCCGCTCAATGAAAGCACATCCCGTGTTTATATAGATATGAGCGAATATCTCAAACAAGCTTCTGTAGAAGACCCGCAGAATTCCCAATCTGATAGCCCTATCTGGTAAGACTTCCAGTAAATTATCTAACATTAATGAATTGGTTTCCCCTAGCCTTATTAACTTGTACTGCTGGTTTGTTAACCGGAGTGGCAGTTCAACTACACAATCGAGGTTTCTCTGCCACAGAACTTGTCCGCACAGACTTACCGCAGCCAACTCAAGGATCTATATTTCAACTAGGCAAGCCACCCGTGAAGTCGCCAGCGGCTCAACCGCTGAATTTACCAGCAAAAGCCCCAAAACCATTATCAGGGCAGAACGAGGGAGAATCGCTTCCTCAGAGTGCGGGAGATTTAGCCCAAAAAGCTATGATCCAAAAAGCTCGTTCAATTACTGTGAAAGTGCTTGCAGGAGATAGTTGGGGTTCGGGGATTGTCATTCAGCGACAAGAAGAAGTTTATACTGTGCTGACAAATGACCACGTATTGCAGTCAGAAAAAACCTATCGCCTCCAAACTCCCGACGGCAAAATTTACTCCGCCACCCGATATTTAGCAACTCAATTTGTAGGCAAAGATTTAGCATTATTACAATTTCGCAGTACCAAATCCGACTACAAAATAGGCGTATTGGGAAATTCTTCAGCAGTTAAAGAAGGAGACCAAGTATATGCTGCCGGGTTTCCTTTTGAAGCTGACAAATCGGATGCAGCGGGATTGAAATTCACCGACGGACGAGTATCGCTCATACCTGAAAAATCCCTGGAAGACGGCTATCAACTAGGTTATAACAATCAAATAGAAAAAGGCATGAGCGGCGGGCCAGTGCTGAATTTAGCCGGTGAGGTGGTAGCTGTGAACGGAATGCACGCTTACCCGCTTTGGGGAGATCCTTATGTGTTTCAGGACGGATCGAAACCTTGTGAACCAATGCGAGAGTTAATGGTGCGATCGAGTTGGGGAATTCCGATCGAAAAGTTTTTGCAATTAGCACCGCAATTCTCTACGAAACTTGCTGGAAAAACGCCTAAAAAAAACAGTTTAGATCCACTATCTCAGTTGTTAAAAATGCAGCCGGGGAAATCTAAGGTAACAGTTTCTCAACCTATTTGTCAAGCTGCTAAGCTGATGCGGCAACAGGCAGCCGCTGCTAAAAGTTGCACTCAGCTTTAATCTTCTGGATATATCCAAATCCCCGACAATTTCTGCGAAGTCGGGGATATATTTGTTGTGTCGCCCTTTACAACAAATCTTTCAATTTGTCATCTTCTCCCAACACTTTGATTACCTGCTTAATCTCCTGCGTCCTGTCCTTTTTCACAATCAAAGTCACATTCCCGTCGCGCACAACTACCACATCTTCTAAACCAATTGTCACAATCACTTCATTGTCATCCGCTGCATAAAAAATGCTGTCTTTGGTATCAATTCCGACGTGTTTTGCTAACTCGACATTTGGCTTGTCTCCTTGCAGCAAACGCCCGATCGCATTCCAATCACCCAAATCGTCCCAACTAAAGCTCACAGGCAAAACACAGGCTTTTTGCGTCTTCTCCATCAAGGCGTAATCGATGCTAATTTTCGGCAATTCGGAGTAAGCAGCGGCACCTTTCGCCTCCAAAGCTGCCATCATTTCCGGTACATGATTTCGCAATTCTGCCAA